>NZ_JBQACR010000565.1:0-240 GCF_051905455.1 Pelomicrobium sp. G1 | reverse complement strand
AGAGAAGAGGAAGAGGGGAAGAAAAAGGGGGAAAGAAAGAGGAAGGGGAGAGAGAAAGGGAGAGGAAGGAGAGCGAAGAGGAAGAGAGGAGAAAGAAAAAGGGAAGAAGAGAAGGGGAGAAAAAAGGGAGAAGAGAAAGGGAGCGAAGAAAATGAAGAGGGTAGGGCACCTGAAAGCGATAGGGGAGCGGGAAGAGGAACGACGAGAAGAAGGCAGGGGATAGGATAAGGTGCGAGCTCC
>NZ_JBQACR010000564.1:0-240 GCF_051905455.1 Pelomicrobium sp. G1 | reverse complement strand
CACCTTGCGCGAAGGATGGAAGCCCAGACGCGGCCGTCAGTCCCTGGGAGCGGAAGGGCAGTAAGGGCGCCGGTAGATCAGAGAGTACACGAGGGCCACCATCATGCTCCCGCCGGCCACGTTGCCGAGGGTGACGGGCACCAGATTTCCCAGGATGCCGCTCCAGTCGAGCGTCGAGGCCGCCTCCGCGACGAATTCGTCCTGGAGCATCCAACCCATGTCGAGGAACTACCTCTCCCC
>NZ_JBQACR010000563.1:0-240 GCF_051905455.1 Pelomicrobium sp. G1 | reverse complement strand
ATGCACGTCAGGTGGTGAGCTTCGCCTATACCGATGCGAACAGCGCGGAGACCGAGCGGCGCGTGTGGCCACTGTCGATGGCTTATTGGGGGGCGCGCTGGACGCTCGGCGCGTGGTGCGAATTGCGCGGCGATTTCCGCAATTTCGGGCTGGAGAGAATCCGCGATCTTCAGGTGCTTGAAACGTATCCGGATCAGGAAGGACGACGATTGGCGGATTGGCTACGGCACGTGACTGGAA
>NZ_JBQACR010000562.1:0-240 GCF_051905455.1 Pelomicrobium sp. G1 | reverse complement strand
GCACAAGCGCAAGCCGGCGCTGCGGGTGAACAGCGTGTACGGAATCTACCGGGCGGTAAGAAGCGGGCTCGGCATCGCCGCGCTGCCGTACTACCTGAGCGACGAGTCTCCGGAGCTGGTGGAAGTATTGCCCGAGGTGGAGGGTCCCACCTCCGAAGCCTACATCGTCTACCCGGAGGAGCTCAGGCACTCGAAGCGCATCGCCGTACTGCGGGATTTCCTAATCCAGCAGGCGGAGGA
>NZ_JBQACR010000561.1:0-240 GCF_051905455.1 Pelomicrobium sp. G1 | reverse complement strand
GGCGATGCTGGAGCTGGGTCCGGCCCAGCTCAACATCCCACGGGACTTTTTCTACGGCGAATCCGACTTCGAGATTCCCGCGCCCATTGTGATCGAGCGGGGGGCGGGGGGCGAGAGAAGCCTTGGCGAGGCGGCCGAGATTTTGGCCAGCGCCCAGTTTCCTGTGATCATCGCCGGGGGCGTGGTCATTCTGGCCGAGGGGGTGGAGGCGTGCGTCGCGCTGGCCGAGCACCTCTCGGC
>NZ_JBQACR010000560.1:0-240 GCF_051905455.1 Pelomicrobium sp. G1 | reverse complement strand
GGGTGACCGCGTCGCCGGCTTGGGCCCGCTCCACCGGGCCGTCGAGGCACAGCACGGTGCGCACCTGGGCCGAGCGCGCGCCGGGGTAAATCCAGACCTCCATGCCGGGCGCTCCCGCCCCCGACTCCACGCGCCCCATGAGCCGCCGGCCTTGGCCCGGTTGCCGCGGGCGGCCTACCAGTTGCACGAAAAAGCGAACCGGCTGCGGTCCTAGGTCGCGGGCGGGGTCCAGGCGCTCCC
>NZ_JBQACR010000559.1:0-240 GCF_051905455.1 Pelomicrobium sp. G1 | reverse complement strand
CCACTACGCCCTAGGCTACCGGGCCATCGGCATGACGGTGTGGGACGTGGACGACGCTCGGGTGGACGCCCTGGGGCGCCAGGTGGGCGGGCTCGAGTTCGTGAGCCACTGCTACCGCCGGCCGCGGCGGCCGCCCGAGTGGCCCTACAACCTGTTCGCCATGGTCCACGGGCGCCGACGCGACGAAGTGGAGCGCCAGGTGGAGGCCATCGCCCGGCTCTTGGGAAACGCTTGCCGCGG
>NZ_JBQACR010000055.1:0-773 GCF_051905455.1 Pelomicrobium sp. G1 | reverse complement strand
CGGTCTCGATGACGGGGATCGCGTGGCAGCCGGTGACCGGCGGAACGGCGACGCGGGAAACGTAGGTCCAGTTGAGGTGCGTGCCGGCAGTCCGTAGCCGCGTCAGGAAATCGAACGCGAAGCTGTTCATCACCGTTGCCGCGATACGCCGATCAAGTGCTGGCGTCTCGAGCGTCGCGAGCGTATTGCCGGAGCATGACCCCTCCGGCAGCACCGCGGCGATGCAGGTGCGCTCGTTGGTGTTGCTGGCGATGTCGCGGAAGACGAGCTTGGGCTCCGGGCTTGGCGGTCTTCCGTATTTGCGTTCCGCGGCTTCCAAGCTCACCCACCGCTCGACGGGCTTGATGTCCACCAGGAACTGCTCGATGTGCTTGCCTTCGTAGAGCGGCCAGAAACCTTTTTCCGCCATCCGCGCCCGTACCTCGGCAAAGGGGATGGACCGGTTCGCCGGCCAGTCGAGGCCGCAGACCTCCCGCGGCGTGTAGAGCCGGCCATCCGGCCGCGTCCAGAGGTCGCGGTCGTTGGTCATATGAAGCTCGGTGTAGAACCGCGCGTTCCACGCGCCGGGGCCTTCGGCGCCGAGCAAGGGCCGCGGGGCCTGGCCGGGCAGAAGCCCATACATCTTGAGCACCAGCTCCCGATCGCGCTCTCCGCGGTATTCGAGGAAGGCGAGCGTGCCGGGCGAGAGCCGCTCGATTTCCGAGCGGCGGACGAGCACCTCTACGCCCTGCGGCGGGCCGGAGTCGAGCTCGGCGAGATCGTGGCGCATGAAG
>NZ_JBQACR010000558.1:0-240 GCF_051905455.1 Pelomicrobium sp. G1 | reverse complement strand
GACCCGCGCCCCGTCCTTCGGCCGGCGACCCTCGTCCGGGAGGCTTCACCCGCCCGGCGCCCCCCGAGGCGACCCCAGGAGAATCAGCGGCTGCCCGGGGGCTTGACCTGGAGGCTGCCCTTCTGGCTCGCGAAATAGGCCGCCAGGTTGCGGATGTCCTGCTCGCTCAGGTTGGCGGCGAAGCCCTGCATGATGGGATTCTGCCGCTCCCCCGTCTTGTAATCGGTGAGGGCCTTCTCC
>NZ_JBQACR010000557.1:0-241 GCF_051905455.1 Pelomicrobium sp. G1 | reverse complement strand
CCAAGAAGTCGTCTCCGTGGCGGATTTTCGATGTCCTTACGAGGAAGGACGGATGGGGCAGGTAGCGGCGACTTTTCGCTCTCTCGGCGAGGTAGAGGGTATGACACAAGCCCGGGAAGATGCCGGGACGAGGAACGCCACCGCCCAACGCCAGGTGCAGGTGCAGGCCATCATGCTGGAGACGGAGGGCATCGCGAGGTTCGAGCTGAGGGATCCCAAGGGTGAGGCGTTGCCGGCCTTC
>NZ_JBQACR010000556.1:0-241 GCF_051905455.1 Pelomicrobium sp. G1 | reverse complement strand
GAAAAAGGCGAGGGGCAGGATGATGGAGAAATAAACGAGGCTCAGAGTATCGAAAAGGGCGCCGCGGGCGAGCGAGAGGCGATCCAGGATCCCGTCGGCGAGGAAGTACAGCCCGATGGCGACGACGGGGAAGTAAACGATTTCCATGGGGGCCCGGCGGCCTGAAGCGGGGGCCCATTTAAACATGGCCGCCCCGGCGGGGACTTGATGGAAATCAGGGACCCTCTCGCCGGCGTCAGCC
>NZ_JBQACR010000555.1:0-241 GCF_051905455.1 Pelomicrobium sp. G1 | reverse complement strand
CTCAATGGGTGTGAAGGTCTTTCCGAGGCTCACGAACCGGGGCACGACCCTCTCGGCCAGGCCGAGATCGAGCAGGACCATGTGATCATCGCCATGGTGAATGATTCCGTCCAGCAATGCACTCAATTCCGCGTGCAGCTCGCGGCTCAGCCGGCATTGGAACCCAGAAAGACGGAACCGTTCCCCGTAACCATGCATGATCATGAACACCCTGCGCCAGCGGTTAGGATGACGGATGTCG
>NZ_JBQACR010000554.1:0-241 GCF_051905455.1 Pelomicrobium sp. G1 | reverse complement strand
ACGCTCCATAGCTGGCAGGGCCTGTTCGAGGTGAAGGGCATGCAGCGGCCCGCCCCGGTGGAGGACCGGCTCTGCCACTGCGGCGCCGCCGGTGTGCTCAAGCTGGGGAGACAGTGGCTGTGTCGCGACCATGCGCAGCGGAGGGCAGCCGAGTGAACGCGGAGATCATCCACATGCCACCCAGCGGCTGGTGCAGCCGCACCCCGCGTCGGACGGCGCACTACTTCGTGCGGTCTGGCCG
>NZ_JBQACR010000553.1:0-241 GCF_051905455.1 Pelomicrobium sp. G1 | reverse complement strand
AGGCCGAAAGGTGGCGGCGCACCCGCCGCTCGGTGGCCTCCCGCGGCTCCTCCCCGAGGTCGCCGAACCATCCCAGCGCTCGCAGGAGCACGGCGATGGACGGCACATCTTCCAGCTTGGCTGCTCGAATGCGGACTGCGCTCATCTCCACCTCCCCTTCTCGTTCCTGTTGCCGAACGGAAAACTCCACCGTCTCGCCTCCATCACCCGTGGGACACGGGGCCGCAAGCCTGGGCCCGCG
>NZ_JBQACR010000552.1:0-241 GCF_051905455.1 Pelomicrobium sp. G1 | reverse complement strand
TGGTTCGAGTCGGCCATCGCGGGCCGCGGCCGAGGAGATCGGCGCGGTCTGGGTGGCGTATACCTCCTGGCCCCCGAGCACATCGCCTGGCAGCTCGATCGCTCCCTGGAGCTGCTCGGCGTTGCGACCCTGGACGCCTTCCTCGTGGACCAGCCCGAGGTTCACTTCCCCGCGATCGGCAAGGCCGAGCTGAACCGCAAGCTGGAGCGGGCCTTCGTCGCGCTGGAGCGGGCGGTGGCAA
>NZ_JBQACR010000551.1:0-241 GCF_051905455.1 Pelomicrobium sp. G1 | reverse complement strand
ATGCGCTCCCGCATCAGGTTGCGTCTGGGTCCGGTCGTTTGGCCCATCCTGCCCTCGTCACAAGCATAGGCGTTAGAACAACTGGTTCCTAATCTCGTCCCCGCCGCGGGCGCCCAGGGCGGGTAGCCACGTGCCCTGGTCAGCTAGGGGGACGTTTTCCAGATAGAAGTATTCCGGGATGCCTTGGCCGGTGCTGTCCAGAAGGCAGGTATACGGATTCACCCGGGCCACGACTACGCCT
>NZ_JBQACR010000550.1:0-241 GCF_051905455.1 Pelomicrobium sp. G1 | reverse complement strand
AGCTCCTGCTGATGGGCGGCGGCTTTCAGGAAGAAGCGCTCAAGCGCCAAGCGCAAGCGCTGGGCCTCATGGGTCGAGTGATCTTCGCCGGGCGCGTACCCCATGCGGAAGTCGGCCGCTACTACGACCTCGTCGACATCCTGGTTTATCCTCGGCGCTCCATACGGTTGACCGAGCTGGTGACGCCGTTGAAAACACTGGAAGCCCTGGCCCAGGGGAAGCTGGTAGTCGCCTCCGACGT
>NZ_JBQACR010000549.1:0-241 GCF_051905455.1 Pelomicrobium sp. G1 | reverse complement strand
CAACCACCCGGCGTGGCGGCGGATCAAGTTCGAAGAGCTGCTGGCCCAGCAGTTGTCCATGCGCTTGCATTACCGCGAGCGGCGCGCCCGGGTCGCGCCCCGGCTTCCAGCCCGGGGCACCCTGAACCGGCGGCTGATCGAGTCCCTGCCCTTTCGCCTCACCCGGGCCCAGGAGACTGCGTTCGCCGAGATCAGCCGGGAAATGGGGGAGGCGCACCCCATGCAGCGGCTCCTCCAGGGG
>NZ_JBQACR010000054.1:0-779 GCF_051905455.1 Pelomicrobium sp. G1 | reverse complement strand
GTCCACGGGCTGGTCGTTAATGCCGGTGATGATGTCGCCTGGGACGAAGCGGCCGTCGGGTTGCACCCTTGCCGCTCTGAGCCCCGCGGCTTCCGCGGATGAGCCGGGCGTCACCCGCAACACCAGCACCCCTTCTACGCCCAGGCGCTCGGTCATGACCCGGTTGAGGCCTTCGTCCACCTGGATGCCGAGGGCGGGACGCACATACTTGCCGTGGGCGATGAGCTGGGGCACGACCCGGTTCACGGTGTCCACCGGAACAGCGAAGCCCACCCCGGCGTAGGCCCCCGAAGGGCTATAGATGGCGGTGTTGACGCCGATCAGCCGGCCGGCGGAGTCCAGCAGCGGCCCGCCCGAGTTGCCAGGATTGATGGCGGCATCGGTCTGGATCAAGTGCTCGATGAGACTTTCGCCGTCTCCGGCGGGCAGCGACCGGTCCAGGGCGGAGACGATGCCTGTGGTGAGGGTCCAGTCCAGCCCAAAGGGATTGCCGATGGCGAACACCTTTTGCCCCACTTTGAGGTCGTGGCTCGTGCCGATGAGGACGGGCGGAGGGCGGTTTACGCTTACCCCGATGCGCAATACCGCCAGGTCATGGGCTGGGCTCGCCCCTACCAGAGCGGCGCCGTAGCCCCGGCCGTCGCTCAACTGAACGCGGGCTTCCGAGGCCCCGGCGATCACATGGTAATTGGTCACCACGTGACCGCGCTCGTCCCAGATGAAACCGGATCCAGTGCCTCGGGGGATGGTAAAGATGTTGCGCGTCCACAGGTCCATGA
>NZ_JBQACR010000548.1:0-242 GCF_051905455.1 Pelomicrobium sp. G1 | reverse complement strand
GTGCTGCTGAACGGATCGGGGATCACGATCAACGCGGGGTCCGACTTCACCGGCGCGGGTAGCGTGGGCATCGCCAACAGCGCCACCTTCAATGGCGGTTTCACCTCGTCCAACCTGGACTTCACCAGCGGCAACTACACCGGCGTCGCCGCGGCGCTGACCGGCACCGCGGATTTCCTTGCGGGCAATTTTACGGGTGCCTGGACGGTGAACGGCGGATCGGCGCTGACCATCGCCGGCGG
>NZ_JBQACR010000547.1:0-242 GCF_051905455.1 Pelomicrobium sp. G1 | reverse complement strand
CCCTCACCGCCTTCCGACCCCTGTGAAACACTCTCCTACTCATCATACTCCCTCCCTTCCTTGGGGCCAGCCATGACCAGCCACCCCCAGCCCTCTCCCAATCACGAAACCCCCCAGCCCAGCTAGCCAACACAGACACTAGATAGTCCCCGGTCGCAAAGCAGGGCACACACGCGCGCGAGACTAGCACTAGTGTCTGTGTGTTGCCCTTCCGTCATTGCACAGGTTTGTTGGGTTCGACG
>NZ_JBQACR010000546.1:0-242 GCF_051905455.1 Pelomicrobium sp. G1 | reverse complement strand
ATTGGGAGACGTGGCGGGGCTCCCGCTCGAGCACCATGGGCAACACCACCACAGCGATCAAGACCAGGGCGATGGCGCCGATCAGCCTTCTTCGCGCGCGCTTCCTGAACTTTAGCTCTTCGCTGCTGAGCGCTTTCGCCATCTATGATGCCGGGATGTAAGGCCTGGGCTCGCCTGCTGGCGCGTGGACCTGCATGATCTCTTCGACGGGAAGAAAGGAGCCGAACAACACGATGCTATCA
>NZ_JBQACR010000545.1:0-242 GCF_051905455.1 Pelomicrobium sp. G1 | reverse complement strand
GGTGCTGGTGCTGGGTTCGAACGACGTGGTGAACCCGGCCGCGTGCAAGCCGGGGAGCCCCATCGACGGCATGCTGATCCTGGAAGTGGACAAGGCAAGGACGGTGATCGTGGGCAAGCGCTCCATGGCGGCGGGCTACGCTGGATTGGACAACGAGCTCGTTTACATGGACAAGACCATGATGGTCTTCGGAGACGCCAAGAAGGTGGGCGAGGACATGGGGAAGGAGAGCGATTGAGGGG
>NZ_JBQACR010000544.1:0-242 GCF_051905455.1 Pelomicrobium sp. G1 | reverse complement strand
AGCATCATCACCACGTCCACGGCCCGCAGCCCTTCGCGCATGTCGGGGTACACCCGCACCCCCATGCGCTCCACCATGGTCGGAAGGAGGGTGCGGGGGCCCACCACCCGCACTTCCGCCACCCCCATGGTGGTGAGGGCGTGGATCTGGGAGCGGGCCACCCGGGAGTGGAGTACGTCCACCATGATCGCCACCCGCAGGGCGCGGAAGTCCGTCTTGTAGTGGCGGATGGTGTACATGTC
>NZ_JBQACR010000543.1:0-242 GCF_051905455.1 Pelomicrobium sp. G1 | reverse complement strand
GCGGCGTCGGCCACCAAGGTGAGGTAGTCATGGCCCCGAGCGCGCGAGGTCTCATCGATCGCCAAGTGGCGAACCGGCGAGAAATCGCTCTGGGCCAGGGCTTGCTCGACGTAGTGTTCACAGATCGCCATCACCCGATGCAGGCTCAGGTTCACGAGCCGCGCCACGGCGCTGAAGGTCATCTCGCGCGCGAGCGCAAGCACCAGCGCCTCAAAGAGCAGCGTGAAGCCCTTGAGCCGCCC
>NZ_JBQACR010000542.1:0-242 GCF_051905455.1 Pelomicrobium sp. G1 | reverse complement strand
CCCGAAGGGCCTCGATCACCTGGGCGAGGAACAGCGCATGGGGCGCAGGTCCGCCCCGGGAGTCCGTCCCGCCAGTGAGGCGGCGGAACCTGTGCAGATCCACAAGCAGCTCCCCCCGGCTTCTTAAAGCAGCATCCAGCGCCGCCCGGGGCCATTGCTCGTCTTCTGCCCCGGCGATGAAGGGCGAGCGCAACAGGCTGCCAAGCCGCTCCAGGTCCGCTTCGCCCTCCAGAAGCTCCAGC
>NZ_JBQACR010000541.1:0-242 GCF_051905455.1 Pelomicrobium sp. G1 | reverse complement strand
CCGCCGCGGCGCGCGCCCACCCGCGGCCGCCGCCCGCCCCTTCCCGCCCGCACCAGCGCCCCGCGAGCCACAAAGCGCCGTAGGCAAAGGCGAGGAACGGATAGGCGGGCGTCACGCACCACCCGCTCGCCCCGCCCACGGTGATGGCGAGAAAATCGATCGCCGCGGCCTCGGCGAGAAGCGCGGCAAACCACCCCGCCGAGCACAGGGACATGCCGGCAAGAAAGAACACGGCCCAGGAC
>NZ_JBQACR010000540.1:0-242 GCF_051905455.1 Pelomicrobium sp. G1 | reverse complement strand
GAGACGGATGAACTTTTCCATGCTCACTTGACCGACTGCGGGATCGCCGCGCCGCCCTCCTCGATGTCCTTGCAGAGGCCCTGGGTGGTGGTGCAGGCGGCGAGCCCTGCAACGAGCAGTACGGCTATGATGGAAATCACGAGTCTGCGTATCATGAGCGAGCTTCCTCCGTTAGGAAGAAGGAAGTTCCCGCACGGCAATGAAATGCCCGGCGATGGCCGCCGCCGCCGCCATCTCCGGGC
>NZ_JBQACR010000539.1:0-242 GCF_051905455.1 Pelomicrobium sp. G1 | reverse complement strand
CGCCGATGGAGATGATCTCGTCGCCCGCCGAAGGCTCCAGCCCCGTGGTCTCGGTGTCAAACACGGCGTACTTGAGCTCCGTGAGCCTGCGCTCGTCCAGCGCCGGGCTGGAGGGCTGCTGGCGGAAGGGGTCGAAGTCGTAGTATTCGGGCCGGCTCCCGGCCGGGGCGGGCAGGGCGAAGCCCCCGGTTTCCGGGGCGCTGGCCGGGATCAGCAGGCGGAAATACGACTCCTGGGCGGGG
>NZ_JBQACR010000053.1:0-780 GCF_051905455.1 Pelomicrobium sp. G1 | reverse complement strand
TTGCCGATGATCGGATAGAAGCTACTGCCGCGGACTTCAGTACATACAAGGTCGCTAGATGTGGCGATGTCGTGTTCAACAAGATGCGGATGTGGCAGGGCGCCGTGGGAGTTGCCCCAGAAGACGGCCTTGTGAGTCCCGACTATGTGGTTGCCCAGCCGACGGGGGCACTGAGCTCGGAGTACGCAGGATTCCTTTTCCGCACAGCGGCGTTTAGTGCTGAGTGTGCTAGACGGTCGCATGGAATCGTGTGGGACCGACTGCGGCTGTATTGGGAGGGCTTCCGCGACATCGAAATACAAGTGCCCCCGCTAGACGAACAGCGCGCCATCGTCGAGCACATTACCCGCGAGACCGCGAAAATCGACGCGGTACGCGCCGCGACCGAGCGCACCATCGCGCTGCTCAAAGAGCGCCGTGCCGCCCTCATCGCCGCGGCGGTGACCGGGCAGATCGATGTGGAGGCGGCCGCATGAACTTCGTCTCTGGTAACGACAGCGTGTGTAAGCCCATGTATCCAAGTCTTTATTACTTGGCCGATACGGCTTCGCTCAAGGCGCAGAGCACCTTCCTGCTCTTCAACAAGTTTTATTTGGGGTCTCTTGTGTTGGCAGCCATCCTTGGCTCGTTTACCGCCGTTGGGTCTCAGCCTGTCAATCGTTGGGTCTACACCGCATTGGCAGTGGTCCTTATTGTCGGTCTCATCATTCTTTGGGTAATACGTGCCAAACAAGACGATAAAATATGGTTCGATGGTCGCGCCGTTGCAGAGTCCGTAAA
>NZ_JBQACR010000538.1:0-242 GCF_051905455.1 Pelomicrobium sp. G1 | reverse complement strand
GCGTACCCTTACGCCGGCATCCCCTGGTTCTCCACTGCGTTCGGCCGCGATGGCATCATCACCGCCATCGCGATGCTGTGGGTCGACCCCTGGATCGCCCGCGGTGTGCTGCGTTTCCTGGCGGCCCACCAGGCCACGGCAGAGAATCCGGATGCGGACGCCGAGCCGGGCAAGATCCTGCACGAGATGCGCAAGTGCGAGCTCGCGCGGCTGGGCGAGATCCCGTTCGGGCGCTACTATGG
>NZ_JBQACR010000537.1:0-242 GCF_051905455.1 Pelomicrobium sp. G1 | reverse complement strand
CGGTGGCCCACGTGGAGGGCCTCATCGCCCAGGCCCTGCTGGGCCGGGACGCGGCGGCGCAGGCGGAGATCGACGGGGAGCTCGCCCGCCTGGACTGCGGCCCCCACTTCGCCCGCCTGGGCGGCAATGCCGCCATCGCGGTGTCCATGGCGGTGCTCCACGCCGCTGCCACCGCCCACGGGGAGCCCCTGTGGCGCTACCTGGCGGAAGGCGAGCCGGTGCGCCTGCCCCTTCCCCAGATC
>NZ_JBQACR010000536.1:0-243 GCF_051905455.1 Pelomicrobium sp. G1 | reverse complement strand
GAAGAGAGAAGGGAGAAAGAGGGGGAGGAGAAGGGAGAGGGAAGGGATAAAGAGAAGAGAAAGGAGAGGAGGAGAGGAAAAAGAAAGAGAAGAAGAGAAGGGAGGAGAAGGGGAGGGAGAAAAGAGAGAAGAGAGGGGGGGGAGGAGACGAAAAGGCGGAGGGGAAAAAGGGAGGGAGGGTAACGGGGAAAGGGAAACTGCGAAAGTAGAGGACAGAGAAACAGGAGGATACAAGGGATTGCG
>NZ_JBQACR010000535.1:0-243 GCF_051905455.1 Pelomicrobium sp. G1 | reverse complement strand
GATGATTTTCTGGGACCGGATCGACGCGGCCCGCCGGGTGGCGACGGCGCTGGCGAAATACCGCGGCGCGTGCCCCCTGGTGCTGGCGATTCCCCGCGGCGCCGTTGAGATGGGGCGCGTGCTGGCCGACGAGCTGGACGGCGAGCTGGACGTGGGGCTGGTCAGAAAGCTGGGCGCGCCGTTCAATGCCGAGGTCGCGGTAGGCGCGGTCGATGAGTCCGGCTGGACGTATGTGGCCGGCTA
>NZ_JBQACR010000534.1:0-243 GCF_051905455.1 Pelomicrobium sp. G1 | reverse complement strand
TGGAGCCCCGAGGCGGCCGCCCTGGTCCTGTCCAACTTGGCGAAATCTCAGTGAATGGAAATTTAATTTACAAGTTGAAAAATCTATTGACAGTTTTTCGGTTTCCTTCTAAAGTACGAATAAAAAATAAGTTGATCGCACGACCTTAGGAGGAGCCCATGGCGCAGACCCTGGCGGCGTCCAAATTCAAGGCCGCCATTCAGGCGGCGGAGTCGGCGGCGGGGACGCCGGAGGAGAAGGCCG
>NZ_JBQACR010000533.1:0-243 GCF_051905455.1 Pelomicrobium sp. G1 | reverse complement strand
GAATGGTGCAGTCCGCCTCCAGCTCGAAGCACCAGTAGCCCTCCGGGTGCTGGCGCGCGAGCAGCGCGTCGCGGGCGCGCTCGATGGCCGCCGAAAGTCTCCGGGCCTGCTCGGCGGCCGCGGGGGAAATCAAGTTCAGCCTGGATTTGAGATCAACGTGTCCCATACGCCTCCCTGGACGGGAAAGTCATTCCGCGACGGCGGCAGTCTCCCCGGAGCCCGCCGGCTCCCCCACGCCGCCGA
>NZ_JBQACR010000532.1:0-243 GCF_051905455.1 Pelomicrobium sp. G1 | reverse complement strand
ATGTTAAACCGGGCTTTAAGCTATTTTGTTGGAATATCAGGCACCGTCAGATCTGGCCGCTTTCCCGGTTTGTGCTGGCGGAGTACCGGTGGGAAGAGACGATTCAGGTCAAGGGCGAGGACGGTCAACCGAAAACCATCAAGAATCCAGAGGCGCCCCTTCTGGGGTGGGATGGGAAGCCGCAGCGCTATGCGTTGGTACTCTACGACTTAGAGCACCAAGTGCTGACGAATCTTACTGACG
>NZ_JBQACR010000531.1:0-243 GCF_051905455.1 Pelomicrobium sp. G1 | reverse complement strand
CATTCGGGCCGTCCGAAAGGGCTCTGTCCGGGTCGGGATGGGTCTCCATGAACAGGCCCGAAACTCCCACGGCGATGGCCGCCCGAGCCAGGACCGGGACGAATTCCCGCTGGCCGCCGCTGCGATCCCCTTGGCCGCCCGGAAGCTGCACCGAATGGGTGGCGTCGAATACCACGGGGCAGCCGGTCTGCCGCATCACCATGGGGGAGCGCATGTCCGAGACTAGGTTGTTGTAATCGAAGG
>NZ_JBQACR010000530.1:0-243 GCF_051905455.1 Pelomicrobium sp. G1 | reverse complement strand
CACCAGCGCCGATCAGCGGACTGGTGCTGGAACCGTTGACCAGAAGTAAGCCAAGCGCGCCTAGCGCGACCGCAAGGGCGGTGAGCGCTGCGCCCTCTGCCAGTGCAGCTATCAGGCGCGGGCGTCGACCGGGCCAGAAAAACGCCATGCTCGCGGCGAGGAGCAATGGCAAGGGGGCGGCAAGAGGCAAGTGATCAAGGGACACGGACGTCTCCAGGTCTGGGATGTACCTTCGCGGCAAGG
>NZ_JBQACR010000052.1:0-787 GCF_051905455.1 Pelomicrobium sp. G1 | reverse complement strand
TGGAAACCCGAGGCTTCGAGGCCCGCTGCGGCACGGTGATCGATGCCCGCATCGTCGAGGTGCCCAGGCAGCGCAACACGCGCGCCGAGAACGCGACGATCAAGGACGGCGCGATGCCCGCCGAATGGGAGCGGCAGCCTGCCAGGCGCGCGCAGAAGGATATCGAGGCGCGCTGGACGCAGAAGCACGGCAAGAACTACTACGGTTACAAGAACCACATCGCGATCGACGTGAAACACAAGTTCATCCGGCGCTTCGAAGTGACCGATGCCGCCGTGCACGATTCGCAATGCTTCGCGGGCCTGCTCGATGGCCGCAACCGCGATCGCATCGCCTACGCCGATTCGGCCTACCGTTCGAAAGAGCATGAGCGGCTGCTCAAACGCAAGCATTTTGCAAGCCGCGTGCACCACCGCGCGTGGAAGGATCGGCCTTTGAACCGGCGCGAGCAACGGGAAAACCGCGCGCGTTCGCGTATCCGGGCCCGCGTGGAGCACGTCTTCGGACATCAGGTGAAGGCCATGCGTCAAACTATCGTCCGCGGGATCGGGCTGGCGCGCGTTCGCACGCGTATCGCGCTGGCCAACCTCGCTTACAACATGAGCCGGCTCGTGCAACTGTGCCCGCGGTGCGCCTGACCAACGGGGCCAAGAATGAAAAGCGTATTTGAACGGTTGAAAACCGAACCGCCGACCAACGACGGCGGTTTGACCACGAACGGCTCTCTCCGCCAGCGCGTGTTGTGCGGAAGAATGTGGGGCAGAAAAACGAATTTTTAGAGGTTCCC
>NZ_JBQACR010000529.1:0-243 GCF_051905455.1 Pelomicrobium sp. G1 | reverse complement strand
GAGCTCGGGGGTCATCTCGGGCGCCGAGATGGGATGGTGGCTCACGCCGGCGGGCAGCAGCTCCTCTCGCTCCAGTGCCCACAGCAGCCGGGCTCGGTCCTGGGAGCGCTCCACGAGCTGCCGGGCCCGCACCTCCTCATTGGGATAGAGGTGCAGGTTTGCCCGCAGATCCAGGTCGTGGCCGAGCCAGAGGCTTTTCAACGTCGGCAGATCATGGGTGCTCACGGCCACTAGCGCCTGGGC
>NZ_JBQACR010000528.1:0-243 GCF_051905455.1 Pelomicrobium sp. G1 | reverse complement strand
CCTGACGCCTCCCACATCGACGATGGCGAGCTTTTTGTCGGAATCGGTCACTTCCACGATCTGCCCCGGGATTCCCAAGCACATCCTTCCCTCCTTTCCCTATTGGCTATTGGTCAGCGATCTTGCCGCAGCGACAGCAGCCTGTCCCAGCGCCAGCCCGCCATCGTTCGGAGGCACATGCCGGTGGGTCAGTACCTTAAAGCCGATGGCCTTGAGCCGCGCCGTCACCTGTTCCAGCAGGAC
>NZ_JBQACR010000527.1:0-243 GCF_051905455.1 Pelomicrobium sp. G1 | reverse complement strand
ATTCCGGAGCGGGCACCGAACAGATCGAGCAGGTCTTCGCCCCTCATCGGTCTGGGTCCCGGGCCACGACCGCCGCCCGCACCGAGAGGATGCGCGGGAGGAATCGGGCGGGGACCCGCCTATGCTCGCTCCCATCCCGGCTGGCGAAGAGCTGCCCGTTGGTGGTGCCGAAATACAGGCCGCAGGGCTCGATCCCGTCAGCGTCCATCGCCTCCCGCAACACGCTGACGTACGCCCTACTTT
>NZ_JBQACR010000526.1:0-244 GCF_051905455.1 Pelomicrobium sp. G1 | reverse complement strand
GTACCGGGCGGCGGCGGAGCAACCCGTGGTGGCGCGCCAGCCGGCTCGAAAAGGTGAACTTTCGGAAGATTACACGACCGAGATGGCGCGCCAGCTCATGGTGGACCGGTACGGGGCGGAAGCCTATACGCGGGGCTTCCGCGTCTATACCACCCTACTCACGGCCCACCAAGAGGCAGCACTTCAGGCGCTGCGCAACGGAGTACTGGGGTACGACCGCAGGCACGGCCAACGGGGGCACGAA
>NZ_JBQACR010000525.1:0-244 GCF_051905455.1 Pelomicrobium sp. G1 | reverse complement strand
CATGCTTGCTATCACAAAGGGGAATAGCGTTGATCTTTCGTATCTCGATGATACGGGGAGTGATGATCAGCAGCTTTCGTTTGCTGGGACTTTGTTATCGCTTGCGAATGGAGGTACGGTTGATCTGTCGTCATTGGATGACACGACCGTGTACTCGGCCGGCAATGGTATTGTCATTTCAGGCAATACGATCAGCTTGGCTGATACGGTGGATAAGGTTGCTGATGCCGATGCAGATTCAACC
>NZ_JBQACR010000524.1:0-244 GCF_051905455.1 Pelomicrobium sp. G1 | reverse complement strand
CAAAGGGCCCACTCTGGGTTCGAGCCCTTCCAGGGTCCGCGCCTCCCCGTCGGAGCGCTCGAACACCCGCCCCGCGGCGGTCAGAGCGGCGAGGTGTTCGGCCAGGGTCTCGCGCCACGCCTCGGCTCCGCAACTATTGAGTTGCAGGACCAGGGTATCCCCGTAGCGGTCCGCCACCACCCCCGGCAGGCCGTCGGATTCGCCGTGCACGAGCCGCAAAGCGTCGGTTTCCTCCGCCGGCACC
>NZ_JBQACR010000523.1:0-244 GCF_051905455.1 Pelomicrobium sp. G1 | reverse complement strand
ACCCAGATGTTCGGGCCGGCTCAGCGGGGCGTGGCGATAGCGGTGGCCGACTGCGTGGAGGATGGCACCATCCCGGCGAACGGGGCCGATGACGTCTTCATTTGCGTGGGAGTGTTCATCCACTGGGAGGCCGCCGAAGACAACAAGATCCAGGACTTCAACTACCAGGCGACCAAGGAGGCGATAAAGCGGGCGGTGGCTAGCGAGCCCAAGGTGAGCGACATCCTCGCAAAGCGGCGCAGCG
>NZ_JBQACR010000522.1:0-244 GCF_051905455.1 Pelomicrobium sp. G1 | reverse complement strand
GTGGTGCCGGGGCGGGGTCGGCGAGGGCGACCCGAATCCGGTCTGGGCCGCTTCCGAAAGTCCCCTGGGCGGTGAGGCGGTTCCGCCCGATGGCAAGGGAGGCGCGGGGGGGCCCCAGGCGCTCCCAGTCCACCTGGAACTCCCCCTCTCCGGCGAGGGCGGAACCGCGGAAGGCGCTGCTCGGGGCGATGCGGCAGCGGACGGACGCCGACCATAGGGCGTCGATCCGGCCGCTCGCCTCCAG
>NZ_JBQACR010000521.1:0-244 GCF_051905455.1 Pelomicrobium sp. G1 | reverse complement strand
GGCTAGAACGCCGAGGCGTCCAGCGCCAGCACGCTGTCGGCCCCCCGGGTGATGGCGAGGGCCAGGGCATGGGCCTGGGGCAGGCAATGCTCGGCGTAGAAGCGGGCCGTCACCCGCTTGGCCCGGCACCAGGCATCGTCGGCTTGCGGGTCCTGCAGGCGCTCCCCCGCCACATTGGCCGCCCCCGCCAGCAGCCAGCCCCCGGCCACCCAGCCGAAAAGCTTGAGGTAGGGAACCGCGCCGG
>NZ_JBQACR010000520.1:0-244 GCF_051905455.1 Pelomicrobium sp. G1 | reverse complement strand
GGGGTGATCCGTCGGCGCGATCGGCACCAGCGGATCCTCCAAAAACGGCTCGGCGACGAGATCGTCCCCCTCCGGAGGCACGCTCATGATCGCCATGTCGCAGGCATTATCCGCAAGCTGGGCCAACAGCACTTCCCGGCTGGCCACGTTCAAGGTGACGGAAAAGCCCTCCCAACGGCGTCGGAAGGCGGCGAGCAGTATCGGCACGAAGTACTTGGCTGCTCCGCCGATCGCGAGCTTAAGC
>NZ_JBQACR010000051.1:0-799 GCF_051905455.1 Pelomicrobium sp. G1 | reverse complement strand
GACCTGCTCACCCACCTGATCGAGCACGGCCTGGACCCGCAGGTCGAGCGCCTGTTCGTGATCGACGGCTCGAAGGCGCTTCGATCCGCCATCGAGGAGGTGTTCGGAAAGGCTGCCCGGGTGCAGCGCTGCCGCAGCCACAAGATCCGTAACGTCGCCGACCGGCTGCCCAAGGAACTGGCCGCCCAGGTCAAGAGCGTGATGCGGGCCGCCTACAAGCTGCCGGAGAAGGAGGGCAAGGCGAGGCTCCGGCAGCAGGCCTCCTGGCTCCAGGCCGATTACCCGGATGCGGCGGCAAGTCTCCTTGAAGGGCTGGACGAGCTCTTCACGGTCAATCGGCTGGGGCTTACGCCGCAGCTGATGCGCTGCCTGGCGACAACGAATCTGATCGAGAACCCGAATGGTGCCGTGCGCCGGGTGACGCATCGGGTCTGCCGCTACCGGGATGCGGAGATGGCGCTGCGCTGGACGGCCAGCGGCTTTCTGGAGGCCGAGAAGAACTTCCGGCGCTTGCAAGGGCATCGGGAACTGTGGGTGTTGGCGACCGCGCTCGGCCGCAATGCCGAAAGCATCGCCCCGCTCAAAAGCCAGCTTGCGTAGGTTATGATTCACATCGACCGCCGCTCAAACCTTCAACTGAATTTGGGACAGCGCCTGATGCGCCCGTTACCGCTGTTTTTCTCATGTCCGGTCGCGGCCCGCCCAAGAAAAAGTCGGGCGCCTCTCCCCCGGCGCCCCTGCCCCGCCCGCCCGCGCGACGAAGGCGCTCGACCGTTTCCCGGACCCGCTCCCAGCCACC
>NZ_JBQACR010000519.1:0-244 GCF_051905455.1 Pelomicrobium sp. G1 | reverse complement strand
GGGACGGCCCGTGCCGTCGTCTTCGGCGGCTGCCCACCGGTAGGCCGCGACAGTCATGACGAATGGATCGCAGGCGGCCGCCAGCACGGGGCTCGCCGGGCTCGTGCAGTGCTGGATGGAAGTGGCGGCATTGGCCCCGCGAACAGCAAGTCCGAAGGGGCGAGTAGCGAAGGCGTTGCTCGCTCCTTGTACGTAGGCACCCGATGGGGGCGGCGGTAAGGCCCGGCGGAACTGCAGCCGGATC
>NZ_JBQACR010000518.1:0-244 GCF_051905455.1 Pelomicrobium sp. G1 | reverse complement strand
AGATGGGCCTCATCTTCGAGAACCTCATCCGTCGTTTCAACGAACTCGCCAACGAAACCGCGGGCGATCACTTCACACCGCGCTAGGTGATCCGCCTCATGGTGAGCATTCTCTTCATCAACGACGATCATCTCCTCGCCACCCCCGGCACCGTGCGCAAGCTGCTCGACCCCGCCTGCGGCACGGGCGGCATGCTCGCCGAGGCGCAGAACTGGCTGCGCGAGCACCATCCTGAGGCCCGGCT
>NZ_JBQACR010000517.1:0-244 GCF_051905455.1 Pelomicrobium sp. G1 | reverse complement strand
AGCGCCGGCGCCTGACGAGGCGCTGCGGCTGCGCGCGGAATTCTACCTGTGCCTGGCGCGGGCGTTCCTTCCACCCGGGAACGAGGCCGATTTCCGCGCCCTGACCGCGTTCCTGGCCGACGATCTGGGGGACCTGGCGCGGCGCCTGGACTATCCGATCGCCGACGAGCTGTCCGAATTCCGGGCGGCGGCCTCGGTGCTGGCGGACCCGCTTTGCCTGCTCCAAACCTACGCGGCCTTGTTC
>NZ_JBQACR010000516.1:0-244 GCF_051905455.1 Pelomicrobium sp. G1 | reverse complement strand
ATTCTCGCTTCCTCGCCATTAGACAGCTATTTCCCCGCCAACGTTGCCTTTCCTCTGATCTATGAAACTGAACGCCTCAGCGCCCGGGCCGCCATTTCTGGATCCTGCTATTGAGGAAATCCGCCACGAACACCGTTCCATCTTCGGCGACCGCCACCGCGATCGCATGCCGGAACTGTCCCGGGCCGCGCCCCCGTCCGCCGAAGGCGGTCAGGAAGGTGCCGTCCGGCGCGAACTTCTGAAC
>NZ_JBQACR010000515.1:0-244 GCF_051905455.1 Pelomicrobium sp. G1 | reverse complement strand
AGCGGGGATCCTCCCGCCCACCTTCCTTTTAGCGCCAGTGGGCGGCCACCCCCAGCTCCGAGTGCTGGTGCATCTCGAAGGTGCGGATCTGCACTTCCAGCGCCTTGCCCTCCGGGCCGATGACGGCGGTATGGAGCGAGCGGTAGTGGTTGCCCTTGGGCTTGGCGATATAGTCGTCGAACTCCTTGGGAATCGGCGTCCACAGGTTGTGCACCACCCCTAGCGCCGTATAGCAGTCCTTGAC
>NZ_JBQACR010000514.1:0-245 GCF_051905455.1 Pelomicrobium sp. G1 | reverse complement strand
GGAGAAGAAGGAAAGAAAAGAGGAAAGAGAAGAGGAGGAGAAGAAAAGGGTAAGGGAGAGAAGAAAAGGGGGAAGAAGAAGGAGGAGAAGTGAGGGGGAGGTAAAAGGAAGAAAGAGGGAGAGAAGGGAAAGGAGAAAGAGGAAGGAAGAAAGAAGGTGAGGCAAACAAAGGGTAGGGGGCGTAAGGGGGAGGCACGCGGAAAGGATACGGTAAAAGCGCAAACGGACGAAAAACACGGTGCGAA
>NZ_JBQACR010000513.1:0-245 GCF_051905455.1 Pelomicrobium sp. G1 | reverse complement strand
ATAATCATCCTAACAATCAACAGTCCATATGAGCATTAACCATCCAACAAGCATATAGGATTCACATGCTCCCATTATTTCTACAATAATCTATTGGAGAATAGTTCCTCAAATTCAAAAAAAAAAACATGTTCAATAAGAGAAGAATAAACATAATAAAAATATATATCTCTTCATCTCTCTCTATCACTCTCTCAATCTCTACCCCAAAATTCAGGGTTCCCAATGTGACATATAATTAAGGG
>NZ_JBQACR010000512.1:0-245 GCF_051905455.1 Pelomicrobium sp. G1 | reverse complement strand
CGTGGCGTAAGCTCACCCATGTTCGACACCCTGCCCGCGCCTTTTCGCGTGACGCTAGCCAGCGGCGCGCTGGTGTTCGAGCTCGGCGCCTGTCGCCCGGTCCTGTCCAGCGCTCCCTACCGTGGCGGGTGGGTACGGAGCCGTTTCTGGGTGAACCACTCCGTGGGGCTCGATTTCCGCGAGGCCGACCCGCAAGGCTGGATCGCCGACCGGCTGGCGTCCCTGGGGCTTCCCGCGGAGGAGAC
>NZ_JBQACR010000511.1:0-245 GCF_051905455.1 Pelomicrobium sp. G1 | reverse complement strand
GACCCAACCGGCGGCCGCGGAAGGCGCTAGCGACGGGACCGCTGCGGTTCCGAGCCCGGTGGAAGCCGGCGGTGCAATCAAGCCGGCACGGAAGGGGTAAAGCGAGAGCCCGAGTGGCACTCCCCGGCGGCCTTGATGGAATGGCTAGCGACGGGAGCAAAAACGGAGGAGCGAAATGGCTGAACTGGAAGCTGCCGCCGGGTTGATGGATCGACCCGGGGCGGATGGGGCTGCCGGCGTGGCCC
>NZ_JBQACR010000510.1:0-245 GCF_051905455.1 Pelomicrobium sp. G1 | reverse complement strand
ATGGATGCCATCCCCGGATTCCACGTAGCGAATGTCATAGACGGGCATCGGTTTGCCGTCGACGTCTACCCACTGGCTACCTGCTACGTACCAGAGGCGATAACGGCCATCTTCAAGCAGACAGCAGGGCCCACCTCGAAAGTACAGCTCGCTGTCGCTGCGCTCCAGCACGGGGACTCGGCTAACTCGCCGGAAGGTTCGTCCATCGTCGGTGCTCTGGGCAAGCCCAGTGAGCAGTCGATAAC
>NZ_JBQACR010000050.1:509-801 GCF_051905455.1 Pelomicrobium sp. G1 | reverse complement strand
CCACCGACCCGCGTCCACCGGCGCGGACTCCTCGAGCCGCGCGGTGAGCGTGTCCCAGTCGCGCACCACGCGCAGGGGCTGGGTGAAGCTCGGATGGCGCAGCTCCAGGGTGTGATAGACGATTTCGTTCGCGGGCGCGCTGGCGTAGGCCTCGCGGATGGCGGCGGTGAGGGCGGGGTCAGGCATTTACGCGGCCCGTCACGGCGTCATAACGCGCCCTTTGCGGTGGCGCTGGCGGCGGCCTCGGCTTCAAAGGCCGCGGGCGAGCGCACGCGCACCTCGAGCTGGGCGG
>NZ_JBQACR010000050.1:0-499 GCF_051905455.1 Pelomicrobium sp. G1 | reverse complement strand
GCCACTGGACGATGCGCGCCTCATAGCTCTGGATGCCGCCGAGCCCGAGGGGGAGGGAGATGTCGAACCAGCCCGCGCCGCCCGCCGCCTGGCCCGCGTCCTGGAACCAAGTGCGGAAGATGGACATCTCGGCGTCTGAGAACATCCAGCGCGCCTGAACGCGGTCGAGGCGCGCGAGGGTGCGGCGGCGCACCCTGGGCGCACCCACCTCCATCTCAGTGCGTATGGTCTGCTCGAGGGGCTCGAGCACATACCCGTCTACGCTCGGCGGCGGCAGCGTCGAGGGAAAGAGCGCCATCCGCTACCTCAGCGTCCCCGCGGCGGGACTGAGTCCGTACCGGCGCTCAAGCACCGGGGCGATGCCTGCGCCGCGAGCGATGTCCCGGCCCATCAGGCCGGTCACCTGCTCGATGATGACGTCGATCACCCGCTCGCCGCGCTCCTGGCGCTCCTGGGTGCGCACCTGGGCGGGAGTGTGATTGATGATGTTGATCGTCAC
>NZ_JBQACR010000509.1:0-245 GCF_051905455.1 Pelomicrobium sp. G1 | reverse complement strand
GGGGATGAGGGGCAGCAAACCTGGGAGGAGGCGCGGCCTTTGGGTCCTCGGGACGGGCGGGGCTTCTCCTCGATCAAGCTCATCGACAGCCGGATCTTGAAGACCTGGACCTATCTACCCACGGCGAGCGACCCCTTCACCACCGTCATCACCTTCCGCGGCGGGCGGGTGGAGAACATCGAACGGATCAGGCAGTTCTGATGGTTTCCCGTTTCGTCCGCTGCCTGGTGGGGGGCGTGGTCGCC
>NZ_JBQACR010000508.1:0-246 GCF_051905455.1 Pelomicrobium sp. G1 | reverse complement strand
GCGAGGATGTGTGCCACGCGGGAGAGGCTCGTCGCCAGGCTGCTGCGTCGCCACCGTCGCGGTGACGGTGCATCCAGCAGGCACGCCGCAGTTCGAGGATCGTCGGCGAGGGTGGCGAGCACCGGGAGATGGAACTGTTTGGTGATCTCCCGTGGCCCATAGGGTTGTCCCGGTCCGATGACCAGCAGTCCGCGACGCGCCGTACCTTCGACATTGATCTCGCCGATGAGCTCGCCGTGCAGGGCC
>NZ_JBQACR010000507.1:0-246 GCF_051905455.1 Pelomicrobium sp. G1 | reverse complement strand
GAGCAGTAGCGGTCGGTCTCGGAATAGGCCGACTGGCGCAGGAAGGCTTCCGCCACCAGCTCGGCGCAGAGCAGGATGAGCTGCTGCCGCGCCGGCATGGCGTCCTTGCCGATGATGCGCGCCATACGCTCGAGCCGCGCCTGGTCTTCCAGCAGGGCGAGGAAGCGGCGCCGGAGCTGCGGCCAGCGCGGATTGCCGGCGCCTTGCCACCACGCTGCGAGGGCGGCCACGTCCTCCGAATAGGAC
>NZ_JBQACR010000506.1:0-246 GCF_051905455.1 Pelomicrobium sp. G1 | reverse complement strand
GACAGGGCCTGGGGCACCTCGTGCGGCGGAGGCGGCACGAAGGTGGCGGTGGCGAGCGTCGAGCCTGCGGGGCCGATCCAGTTCTGGCTCGTGCGCAGCTCGCCCGGTTGCAGGCGCCCACCGCGCACGCCCTGCATCAGCACGGCGTGGATCTCGCGGATCAGGCGCACGGAGACCGGCAGTTCGGCGAGCCGCATGAGGCCATGGTTCATGGCGCGCACGTAGTTGGCGACTTCTTGCACGTCC
>NZ_JBQACR010000505.1:0-246 GCF_051905455.1 Pelomicrobium sp. G1 | reverse complement strand
CAATTGGACCATTTGTGGGCGCCTCGCTGGCTAAGAGCCACGGTCTGGGATCGGCTCTAGGGGTGTTGTCCGTGGGCTTCGGCCTGATTGTTGTCCTTGGCGTTGGGCTGAATCTGCCACGCAAGCTACAGGCTCTCGTCAACCCAGAGGCCGTCCGACCCGAGGACGGAGATGACCGGTACATCAACAGCGGCGACCTTTCGAGCGAGTTTGCATCCAGCGAGTGCTAAATCGACAGCCAGAACA
>NZ_JBQACR010000504.1:0-246 GCF_051905455.1 Pelomicrobium sp. G1 | reverse complement strand
AGGGCGTGTCGATGAGTGTTTTGACGATGGTATTCCCGTCTGCAACCGTCGCCACGACGAGACCGGAGCCCCGGAAGGGGTAGTCAGCGCTCCCTCTTTGAAGGGCTATGCGACCCGCGAGGAAAATGGAGTGGTTTATATTGATCTAGACCGCGAGAGCATCCCGGGCGCGTATCAGCATATGACCTGCTCGCCGCAAATGACGTCGGCTGGCGACCGCGGGCTCGTCATCAACCTTTGGATGGA
>NZ_JBQACR010000503.1:0-246 GCF_051905455.1 Pelomicrobium sp. G1 | reverse complement strand
AACGAATTCTTCGCCGCCGTAGCGGCACACCATATCGCTGTCCCTGAGGCTGGATTTCAGCAGCCGGGCGAGGCTCTGCAACACCATGTCGCCCGCCTCATGACCGAAAGAATCGTTGAAGCTCTTGAACCGGTCCACGTCCGCCATGACCAAGGCAAGGGACGCTTGTAGGCGCCGCGCTCGGGCGAGCTCCCGTGCCAACGCCTCCTCCAGGAAACGCCGGTTGTAGAGTCCGGTGAGGGGATC
>NZ_JBQACR010000502.1:0-246 GCF_051905455.1 Pelomicrobium sp. G1 | reverse complement strand
TCCCGGAGCAGTTCGGGACGCTGATCCGGCAGTTGCGCACCCGCCTCCCCAACGCCGACCCGTTGGTGTGGTCGGTGCACTGCCACAACGAACTGGGCCTGGCGGTGGCCAACTCCCTGGCGGCGGTGCTCAACGGCGCGCGCCAGGTGGAATGCACCATCAACGGCATGGGCGAGCGGGCGGGCAACGCGGCGCTGGAGGAGACCGTGATGGCGGTGCGCACGCGCCGGGACATATTCCCATGCG
>NZ_JBQACR010000501.1:0-247 GCF_051905455.1 Pelomicrobium sp. G1 | reverse complement strand
CTATTAAGATGAGCCGCGCTTAAATCAGGCGCTTTGACGTTCTTACTGAATACCTGCTCAGCGAACTCGATACAATCCGCGAAGACATCTGCCTTATTGGTCTCATGAAAGATCGCATGGTAGCTGTCTGGATATAATTGCCAGCGTTTATCAGTGGTATTAAGAGCCTCATAAAAATCGCGCTCTGCCTGCTTATCGACCACGTAATCCTTGCCTGCACATAATACAAACTTCGGTACCGTAATAG
>NZ_JBQACR010000500.1:0-247 GCF_051905455.1 Pelomicrobium sp. G1 | reverse complement strand
GGGTTCCCTAGCGCCCGGGCGGAACGCCGAACTGGTATTTCACCCCGACCCAGCCGGCCCGGGGGGCGCCCGGCGCGACGAAGCGCTCCACAGGCCCCAGTTGATCCAGGGGCTGGCCGGTGGCTGGGTCGAAGGCGTTGCGGTTGAACGCCCCCAAGGTCTCGTACCGGGTGTCGAACAGGTTGTCCACCTTGGCGAAGAGCACCCAGTTGCGCCCCAGGCGGTAATCCAGGTTCACGTTGACCAC
>NZ_JBQACR010000004.1:0-215389 GCF_051905455.1 Pelomicrobium sp. G1 | reverse complement strand
GATCGTGGAGAGGTTCATTGCCTGGTTGCAATGGAAGCGCCGCCTCTTGGTTCGCTGGGAATACTACGCCGCAAACTTCCTGGGTTTCGTGCAGTTAGCGTGTATCACCATGCTGCTAAGGCAATTTTGAGATAGGTTCTAGACAGTTTGTCAGATATTAGACATGATAGGCCGCGAAAGACTCGCAAGCCATTGATTCGTGGTAGGCGGTCGGGGATTCGAACCCCGGACCAACGGATTAAAAGTCCGCTGCTCTACCGGCTGAGCTAACCGCCCGAAAAAGCGCGCATTTTACTGGCGGCGCGCTTTTTCCGTCAAGGAAAGCGCCGGGAGAAACCGCGCGCCTCAGGCCTCCTGCATCATGCGCCAGTACTGGTACTTCATGGTGCCGGCGGCGCCGATCACGATGCAAAAGAAGGTGATGAAGGAGCCAATGGCCAATGTGGAAATCCCGGTGATCGCCTGGCCCACAGTGCAGCCCATGGAAAGGGCGCCGCCCACGCCCATGAGGGCGCCGCCCACCACGTGGTTCGCGAAGTCCTTGAACGAAGCGAACCACTCGATGCGGAACCTGCGGCTTGCCACCGCGTAGAGAAACGCTCCGAAGATGACCCCCGTCAGGGTCATGAGGCCGAAATTGACCAGGGCGAAATTGGTGGGCTCCAGGAGATAGCGCACCGCGTCGCCCATGGGGCTCACAAAGGTGTAGGACTGGGTCTGCACCCGGCTCGGGATTTCGATCGCCATCTGGGCGGCTTCTTTCCACTTTTCCCCGATGGGACCGCCGGTGATGAACCATCCGGCGACAATGGCCAGGCCCACCACCGCCCCGCCCAGCACGTTGTCGAAGCTTCCGCGGAAGTCGGGGGACTTGAAGACGAAGGCGAGCATCCCCGCCACCACGAGGAAGCCGATCACCAGATGGCCGGCGCCGGCGGATTCGAGCCCCACCATGCCGGCGAGCACCGTGGCCACTTCCTGACTCCCCACCCCGTACTTGGCCAGATCGATGGTGAGGGGCTCCACCCAGGGGTGGAAGACCTTTTCATAAAAGGAGGTCCACATCATGAGGTAGGCGCCCAGGGAGGCGACCGCCAGCACCACCAGGGACTTCAGGTTACCGCCTCCCACCCGCACCATGGTCTTGTTGCCGCAGCCGCTGCCGAGCGTCATGCCGATGCCGAAGAGCAGCCCCCCGAGGACGTACCGGGGCCAGGCGAAGTTCGCGGTCCGGTAAGGAGGGAAGGTGTCCTGCCACAGGTTCACGAGGCCCGACGTCTCCATCAGGAGCACCCCCAGCGTGGCGACGGCCATGGCGAACACCCAGGCGCGCATGCGCCCCGTGTCCCCCATGTTCACCCAGTCGGAAACCGCTCCCATGGTGCAGAAATTGGTCTTGTAGACCACCGCCCCCATGATCGCGGCGATCACGAAAATGCTTAGCAGGACCTGATGGTGAATGGTGAATTCCATGATCGCCCCTCCAATGGGGCCGGCCCGTGACCTGTCGCGCCGGCCAATTAAGTAGTAATTGGAAAAATTCTAATAAGATGGCCGTTCTGTAGCCATCAGAAAAATTCGCGCGGCCATAACTCCGTTCGATGGACGGCGGTTCAGCCCGGCTGGTAGCGGGTGGGGTCCGGCAACCCCGCCGCCTCGAAGCCCGCCCGCCTCAGGCGGCACGCGTCGCAGCGCCCGCAGGCGAGCCCCTCCGGGGTGGCCTGGTAGCAGGAGACCGTGAGGGCGTAATCCGCCCCCAGGGCGGCGCCCCGTCGGATAATCTCCGCCTTGGAGAGGTGCACCAGGGGCGCGTGGAGGGTGAGGCGCCGTCCCTCCACCGCCGCCTTGGTGGCCAGGTTGGCCAGGGCCTCGAACGCCTGCAGATACTCCGGCCGGCAGTCGGGATAGCCCGAATAATCGATGGCGTTGGCGCCGATGAAGAGGTCCTGGGCCCCGAGCACCTCGGCGTAGGCGAGGGCGAGCGCCAGCAGGATGGTGTTACGGGCCGGAACGTAGGTGACCGGAATGCCCTCGCTCGGCGCCTCCGGGACGGGAATGGAGGCGTCGGTCAGGGCCGAGCCGCCGAAGACCGTCAAGTCCAGCTTCACCGTCTTGAGCGCCCGGGCACCTAAGGAGCGGGCGACGCGGCGGGCGGCTTCCAGCTCGGCGGCGTGCCGCTGGCCGTAGTCCACGCTCAATGGGTAGCAGTCGTAGCCTTCGCTTCGGGCGATGGCGAGGGTCGTGGCGGAGTCGAGCCCGCCCGAGAGAAGCACTACCGCTTTTTTCCCGGCTTGAGCCACCGCAGGCGTTCCCCCTCAATGGCCCGGCGCCTCACCCCAGAGCAGTTTGTGCAACTGGATCTGCAGGCGCACCGGGATGCGGTCCCGCAGGATCCATTCGGCGAGCCGGGCGGGATCCAGGCGGCCGTAGACCGGGGAGAACAGCACCGGGCAGAGGTCGGCCAGCCGGCGCTCGGCCAGGACCCGTTTCGCCCATTGGTAGTCGGCCTCGTCGGCGAGCACGATCTTGAGCTCGTCCCGGGGCGTCAAGTGGGCCAGGTTTTCCCAGCGGTTTTTGGCCTCCTCCCCCGACCCGGGCGCCTTCAGGTCCATCACCTTGGCGACGCGCGGGTCCACCGCCGACACATCCAGGGCGCCGCTCGTTTCCAGGGACACCTCGTACCCCGCATCGCATAAGGCCGTGAGAAGCGCAAGGCACGCCTTCTGGGCCAGGGGCTCGCCCCCGGTCACGCACGCGCGCCGGGTCCCGTAGCCGCCCACTGCCTCCAGGATTTCGGGAATGGTCATGAGCGTTCCGCCGTAGAACGCGTATTCGGTGTCGCACCAGACGCAGCGCAGGGGGCAGCCGGTCAGGCGCACGAATACGGTGGGAAGGCCCACCCGGCTGGTCTCCCCCTGGAGGGAGTGGAAGATCTCGGTAACGCGCAGCCGAGGAGGGGTCACTGCAGGGGCGGGATCACCGCAGGCTGGCCAGCCGTCGCTTCGCCTTTTCCGCCGCCTCCGTCAGAGGATACTTCTGCACCAGTTCCTCCAGGGTTTTTTTCGCCGCCGCCGTGTCCTTGAGTTCCTGCTGGCTGCTGGCGATCACCAGCAGGGCATCGGGCACCTTCTGGGCGGTGGGATAGGCGGCGATCATGCGCTGCTCGGCCGCGATGGCGTTCTTGAAGTCGCCCATCGCGTAGTAGGCGTTGCCCACCCAGTACAGGGCGCTCGGCGCCAAGGGGCTTTGGGGGTAGGTCTTGGCGAAATTGTTGAAGGCCGCGATGGCCGCCGGGTAGTTGGCCTGGCGGAAGAGAGTGAACGCGGACTCGTAGGCCCGTTGCTCCGCCGCCGGATCCACCGGGGCGGGGGAAGCCACCGCTGGGGCGGGCGCCCCGGCCACCGGCGGCAGCGCCGAAGCGGCAGGGCTCGTCCCAGGACCTGCCGCCGCCGGCTCTCCCGTGGGTGTGGCGGCGCCGGGCAGCGCCCCGGCCGCCCCGACGGGGGTGGGCTGCTCGAGCCGCCGCAGCCGGTTGTCCAGGTCCACGTAGAAATCCCGCTGGCGCTTGGCGTTCTGGTCCACGGCGTGAGCGACTTCCTCGATCCGGCCCCGCAGCTTGGCGAGCTCCGCGTTGAGCCGCTCGAGCTGGGCGTAGAGATCGAGCAGTCCCTGGGGTTTCTGTTGCGCTTGTTCTTCGAGCTTCTGGATGCGCTCCATGAGCGCCCCATTGCGCGCCTGGAGCTCCCGGATTTCCTGCTGCTGTTCCAGGATTTTCTTGCGCGCATCGGTGTCCTCGAACAGCCCGGCGCCGGCGCTGGTGGCCCACAGGGCCAGCGCGACGGCCGTCCACGCCGCCCGGGATCGGCGGGCGGCACGAGCATCACGGCCCATCGGCATCACGGTCATTCACCTCGATAGACGATGTCGGTGCGGCGATTCTGGGCCCAGCAGGCCTCGGTCTGCTCGGTGCAACGGGGCTTCTCCTCGCCGAAGCTCACCGTTTCGATGCGCGAGCCGCTCACGCCCAGGAGCTCCATCATCTTCTTCACGCTCTCGGCGCGCTTCTGACCCAGGGCCAGATTGTACTCCCGGCTGCCGCGCTCGTCGGCATTGCCCTGGAGAATCACCTGGCGATCCCCGTTCTGCCGCAGGTAGTTGGCGTGGGCCTGGACAATGGGCTTGTACTCGTCCTTCACCAGGAAGCTGTCGAAGTCGTAGTAGATGCTGCGCTTGGACAGGATGTTGCTGGGATCCTTGAGGGGATCCGCGGCCACCGCGGCGCCGCCCAGGGGCCGTGTGTCGGTGGTGCCGGGCTGGGCCGCGGCTCCGGGGGCTTGGGCGCCCGGCGCCCGCTCCTCCACCGCGGCGGGCTTCTGCTCCTCGAGGGGCGTGCTGGCGCAACCGGCCAGCAATCCAGCGAGCACAAGGGTGAAAGCGGTCTTCTTCATCATCGCGTCTCTCCTTCTCAGATCAGGTTTAGATTATTGAACAAAGGGACCCCAAGCCGGCTCTCGCACGTCGCCCGCGGGGACCGTAAGCCTTTGCCGCACACGCCCGTCGCTGGATACCGCGGCGAGGACCCCGCGCCCCCCCGCCTCGGTGGCGTAGAGGATCATCCTGCCGTTGGGGGCGAAGGTGGGGGACTCGTCCAGGCGCGAATCGGTGAGCACCTGCACCTGGCCGGTCACCATGTCCTGGACCGCCACGTTGAAGCGGCCGGCGCGCCGGGTGATAAAAACGAAGCTCTTGCCGTCGGGGCTGTAGTGGGGCGACACATTGTAGTCGCCCTCGAAGGTGAAGCGCACCGTGGAGCCGCCGTTCACGGCGATGCGGTAGATCTGGGGGCTGCCGCCTCGGTCCGAGGTGAACAGGATCCACTCCCCGTCCGGCGAGAAGCTGGGCTCGGTGTCGATCGCGCCCGAATGGGTGAGCCGCTTGAGCCCCGTGCCGTCGGTGTTGATGAGATAGATCTGGGAGATGCCGTCCTTGGTCAGCACCACCGCCAGGCGCCTGCCGTCCGGGGACCAGGCCGGAGCGCTGTTGGAGCCGGGGTAGTTGGCCAACACGCGCCGCTGCCCGGTGAGCAGGTTCTGGACGTAGACGATGGGCTTGCGGTTCTCGAAGGACACATAGGCGAGGCGGGTGCCGTCCGGAGACCAAGCCGGGGAGATGATGGGTTCGTTGGACGCCGCCACCGTCTGGGGATTGAAGCCGTCCGCGTCCGCCACCTGCAGCTCGTAGCGCTTGCCCTGGCGCACCACGTAGGCAACGCGGGTAGAAAACACGCCCTTGTCGCCGGTCAGCCGCTCGTAGATCTCGTCGGCGATGCGGTGGGCGGTCAAGCGCAGCTGGGCCGGGCTCACGGTATAGGTGAATCCGGCGATCTGCTGCTGCTTGAGCACGTCCAGGAGGCGGAAACGGATCTCGAACCGGCCGTCCTGGAGCGGCGCGACCGAGCCGATCACCAAGGCCTCCGCCCCCCGGGACTGCCATTCCGGGTAGAGCACCTCGCTCGGCTCCGACGGCCGGTTGTTGCCGGGCGGCACCAGGCGGAACAGGCCGCTGCGCGCGAGATCCGCCCCTACCACCTCAGTGACGGATTGAGGCAGGATCGGCTCCCGGGCGAAGGGCACCACGGCGATGGGGATCTGGGTCGCCCCACCGCCGATGATCTCGATGGTGAGGTTCGCCCGCGCCGGAAGACTGGCCGCCACGAGCAGGGCCAGGAGCGCGAGCCGTCCAAGCAAAAGGATCGAACGAACGGCTGGCTTCATGTAACTCCGAATTGTATCAGACAGTTCGACAAACCTATTCCGCCGGGCGGAACTTCAGGGTGAGGGTTCGAAACTGGGGGAACAGGGCCGGGTCCGGCGGCAGGGGCAGGGGCTCCGACTTCTTGATCGCCCGCTCCACCGCCGAGTCGTAGGCGGGCACCCCGCTCGTCTTCGTGAGCCGCGCGCTCAAGACTTCCCCGCTCGGCAGGAGCACCACCTCGAACACGGCCTCCGCATCGTGGGGCACCGCCGGAGGCATCACGATATTGTATTTGACCTTTTCCCGGATCCTGTGGATGTACTCGTCCCGCAGGCTGGCGATGGCGGCCAGCCGCTGGGCCTCGGCCCGGGCGGCGGCCTCCTGCTGGGCCCGCTTTGCTTCCAGGGCCGCCATCTCCCGCTTCACCTGCTCCTCCAGGGCCCTTTGCCGCTCCTCTTCCCGCTGCCGCTCCAGCTCCTCCTGCCGCTTGCGCTCGGCTTCCGCCTGCTTGCGCTTTTCCTCTTCTAGCCGCCGGCGCTCCTCCTCCTTCTTCCGGCGCTCCTGTTCCTGCTTCTCCTTGAGGGCGATGTCCGGCTTTTCGGGCGCCCTGGCCGGCGCCGGCTTGGGCTCCGGTTTGGGCTCGGGCTTGGGCTCACGCTTCGGCTCCGGCCTGGGCACGGGGGGCGGCTCCGGCTTCGCCTCCACCTTGGACGCCGGCTGGGGCGGCAGGCCCGCCCAGAGCTCCGCCTGGACCGGGGCAGGCGGCTCCGCCCGCCAGCTCACGCCGGCCATGAGAAATACCAGGAACAGGAGGTGCACGCCGAAGGCGAGCAGCGCGGCGCGCACTTTCCCCGGTTCCCGTTCGGAAGTCTCGGGATCGGGCCTGGAAAGCATGGCAGGTTCAGGGCCTGCGACCGCCTCCGCCATGGATGGGTTCCCCCGGCTGTCCCGGACGCTTCCGCGCTCAAAGGCTCGCGGGCTTGGCGAGCAACCCCACCCGCTTCACCTGCTGGGACTGGAGCAGGTCCAGGACCTTGACCACCTCCTCGTAGCGGGCGTCCTTGTCCCCGGCGATGACCACCGCCTGCTCGGGGTTGCGGGCCTGCTTCTGGCGGAGCAATTCCACCAGCTCTCCCCGGGTGATGTCCCGGGGCGCCCCCGGCTCGTTGCGGTCGCGCACCGCCAGCGCCCCGTTCTTGCGCACGATTACCTCCACTGGGGCGGTGGAAGGGGCGAGCGCCCGGCCCACCTGGGGCAGCTCGATCTGGCCGGGGTTGATGAGGGGCGCCGTCACCATGAAGATCACCAGCAGCACCAGCATGACGTCGATATAGGGCACCACGTTGATCTGGTTCATCAGGCGCCGGGAAGAGCGGCGTTCGAAGGCCATGGGGACTGTCTCCTCGGTGTCCGGACTAAACGTGGGCCTGGCGCTGGAGGATGTTGGAGAACTCCTCCATGAAGCTCTCGTAGCGGGTGGCCAGCTTGTCGATGTCCCGGGCGTAGCGGTTGTAGGCCACCACCGCCGGGATGGCGGCAAACAGGCCCATCGCCGTGGCGATCAGCGCTTCGGCGATGCCGGGGGCCACGTGGGCCAAGGTGGCCGAGACCACGTTGGAGAGGCCCCGGAAGGCGTTCATGATGCCCCACACGGTGCCGAACAGGCCCACGTAGGGGCTCACCGAGCCCACGGTGGCGAGGAAGGCCATGTGGGCCTCCAGCCGGTCCATCTCCCGCTGGTAGGTAGCGCGCATGGCCCGGCGCGTGCCCTCCATGGCCGCTTCCACGTTCATGCCGGGGCGCGACTTGTGCTTGGTGAACTCGCGGAAGCCAGCTTCGAAGATGCGGTTCAAGCTCCCGCCCGAGTGCCGGGCGTTGACCGCCGCCTGGTACAGGGTGGTGAGATCCACTCCGCTCCAGAACTCCTTCTCGAACTCGTCGGCCTGCTCCCGGGCGCGGCGGATGGTGAAGAGCTTGCGGAAGATGTACCACCAGGACATGAGGGAGACGGCCAGCAGCAGGGCCATCACCAGTTGCACGACGAGGCTGGCGTTGGCGATCAGGCCCACCAGGGAAAGATCAGGCGTCACTTGCATTCGTTTTTTTCCTCTAACGTACGATGGCCCGGCGGAGCTCGGGCGGCAGGCTCGCGGGCTTGAGGGTGCGAGCATCGACGCAAGCGAGCTCCACCATCGCCTCCGCGAGGATCTCGTGGTCGCGCTTCACCTCCTGCGTCACGGGCACGCGGCTGCGTCCCACCTGGTCGAGGCGCACGGTCACGTGCAGCAGGTCGTCGAGGCGCGCCGGGCGACGGAACTCGATGGAGAGGGAGCGCACGACGAAGACGATCTTCAGCCGTTCCGCCAGCTCCCGTAGCCCGAAACCGGCCTCCCGCAACCACTCGTAGCGGGCCCGCTCCAGGAAGTCTAGGTAGCGGCTGTGATAGACGACGCCGCCGGCATCCGTGTCCTGGTAATACACGCGCAAAGGGAGGCAGAAAGCCGGCCGGCTCGGCTCCGGCTCCGGCGCCGCCGCAGGTCTCATGCGCCCGTCCCGCGGCCGCGCGTCCTTTCGCGCCAGATCATTGCTCGTTCCACAGATCCCCGGTCAAAGCGTTGCGCGGCAGCCCCAGGCCGAAGTGCCGGTAGGCAGCCACGGTGGCCATGCGCCCGCGGGGCGTGCGCTTGAGATAGCCCTGCTGGATGAGGAAAGGTTCCAGTACGTCTTCGATGGTGTCGCGCTCTTCCCCGATGGCCGCGGCCAGGTTGTCCAGTCCCACGGGGCCGCCGCTGAACTTCTCCATGACGGCGAGGAGCAGCTTGCGGTCCATGAGGTCGAGCCCCAGGGGATCCACGTCCAGCATCTTGAGCGCCGCGTCCGCTACGGCCCGGCTGACCCGGCCGTCGGCCTTGACCTCGGCGAAGTCGCGCACCCGGCGCAGCAGCCGGTTGGCGACCCGGGGCGTGCCGCGGGAGCGGCGGGCGATCTCGAAGGCCCCCTCCGGGTCGATCGCCACGCCGAGCAGCCCCGCCGAACGCAGCACGATTGTCGCGAGCTCTTCGGGCGTATAGAACTCTAGCCGGGCCACGATGCCAAAGCGGTCGCGCAGCGGATTGGTCAGCATCCCGGCGCGGGTGGTGGCTCCCACCAGGGTGAACGGGGGCAGGTCCAGCTTCACCGAGCGCGCCGCCGGTCCCTCCCCGATCATGATGTCGATCTGGAAGTCCTCCAGCGCCGGATACAGGATCTCCTCCACCACGGGAGAGAGGCGGTGGATCTCGTCGATGAACAGCACGTCCCGAGGTTCCAGGTTGGTGAGCAGCGCCGCCAGGTCCCCGGGCCGCTCCAGCACGGGTCCCGAAGTGTGGCGCAGGTTCACCCCCATCTCCTTGGCGATGATGTGGGCCAGGGTGGTCTTGCCCAGCCCCGGAGGTCCGAACAGCAGCACGTGGTCCAGGGCTTCGGCGCGGCTGCGCGCGGCCTCGATGAAGATGGCGAGCTGCTCGCGCACCTTCGCCTGGCCCACGTACTCCTGGAGTAACTTGGGCCGCAGCGCCCGCTCGAACGCTTCCTCCTGGGGAGATGCCGGCGCGGCGGAAATCAAGCGATCGGTCTCGATCATGCAAAAGCGGGGGAAAGCGAGCGGCGCGGGGCGGGGAGCGAGAACGGTTCTACCCTTCCTCGGTTGCGCGATTGCTTCTCCTCACCCATCACTCCCCGCTCTTTTCACGCCTTCGAAAGCAGCTTGAGCGCCTGCCGGATGCCGTCGGCCACGGAGAGGCTTGCATCAAGCTGCCCCACGGCCCACTGAGCTTCGCGGTCATTATAGCCCAGGGCTAGGAGCGCATTGAGGATGTCGCCGCCCGGCGACAGGCCCGCCGCTTCGCCGGCGGCGCCGGCCTCCGCCTTGAGCCGGTCTCTGAGCTCCAGCAGCAGCCGCTCCGCGGTCTTCTTGCCGATCCCGGGGATCCTGGTCAAGCGCCCGGCGTCCTGGCTCGCCACCGCCTGGTTCAACTCCTGCACCGAAAGGCCGGAGAGAACCGCCAGGGCCGTGCGCGCGCCGACGCCGGCGATCTTCAGCAGTTGCCGGAAGGTGCGGCGCTCCTGAACGGTCCAGAAGCCGAAGAGCTGGTGGGCGTCCTCCCGCACCACCAGATGGGTGAAGAGCGTCACCTGGGCGCCGGTGGCGGGCAGTTGATAGAAGGTGCTCATGGGCACGTCGATCTCGTAGCCCACGCCGTGGGCGTCCACCAGCACCATGGGCGGGTGCTTCTCCACCAGGATGCCGCTGATGCGGCCGATCATCGCAGCCTCCCCCGACTCACCCGGTAGCCGGCGGTGGGCAGCCTCCCGAGCCCCATGCCGCCGTGAGCGTGGCAGATGGCGCAGGCCAGGGCATCGGCCGCGTCCGCGCTGGGCGGGCCGGGAAGGTGGAGCAGGCGCTTCACCATCTCCTGCACCTGTTCCTTACGCGCGTGGCCGTTGCCCACCACCGCCTGCTTCACCTGCAGCGCCGTGTACTCGGCCACCGGCAGCCCGTGGGTCACGCAGGCGCAGATGGCCGCCCCCCGCGCCTGGCCGAGGAGCAGGGTGGAGCGGGGATTGACGTTGACGAACACCTCCTCCACCGCCACCTGCTGGGGCCGGTATTCGCCGATCACCCGGCTTAGGCTTTCGAGGATGGCCCGGAGCCGCCCCGGAAGCTCCCCGTCCGGGGTGCGGATGCAGCCGCTCGTCACGTAGCCGAGCTTCTGTCCCGCCTTGTCGAGAATGCCGAATCCCGTGACCTGGAGCCCGGGGTCGATGCCGAGGATGCGGGTGCCGCCCTTCACTCGGTGAGCACCGCGGTGGTGTACACCTCCTGGACGTCGTCCAGGGCCTCCAGCGCGTCCAGCAGCTTGCGCATGCGGGCGGCGTCTTCCCCCCTGAGCTCCACCTCGGTGACGGGACGCATGGTCACTTCCGCCACTTCCGGCTTGAGCCCCGCCGCCTCGATCTTTTTCCGGACCGCGTCGAAATCCGCCACCGCGGTGATCACTTCCAGGCTCCCGTCGTCGTTGACGATCACGTCTTCGGCGCCCGCTTCCAGCGCCGCCTCTATGAGGCGGTTCTCGTCGGTGCCGGGGGCGAACACGAGCTGGCCGCAGTGCTTGAACAGATAAGCGACGCAGCCGTCGGTACCCAGGTTGCCGCCGTGCTTGGTGAAGGTGTGGCGCACGTCCGCCACGGTGCGCGTCCGGTTGTCGGTCAAGCAATCCACCATCACCGCCGCGCCGCCGATCCCGTAGCCCTCGTAACGCACCTCCTCGTACTCCGCCCCTTCGAGCTGGCCGGTGCCGCGCTTGATCGCTCGCTCGACGTTTTCCTTGGGCATGTTGTGCTCGAAGGCCTTGTCGATAGCGAGCCGCAGCCGGGGGTTGGCGGCCGGGTCGCCCCCGCCCTCCCGAGCGGCCACCGTGATCTCCCGGATGAGACGAGTGAAGACCTTACCCTTCTTCGCGTCAGCCCGTTCCTTGCGGAAGCGAATGTTCGCCCATTTGCTGTGACCTGCCATGACCTGCGGAAGCTCGCGCAATTCGCTGTTTTGAATCGGCTAATGGTACCATTGCGAACGCCCGCCCCGAAAGCCGGAAAGGATCCTCCATGGCCGATCCCATCCTGGTTGCCAAGAACGCCCGGCACGAGCTGTCCCTCCTGCCCAAGATGGGGAACCGCCACGGCCTCATCACTGGGGCCACGGGCACGGGCAAGACGGTGACGCTGCAAAGGCTGGCGGAAGGCTTCAGCCGCATCGGCGTGCCCGTGTTCCTCACCGACGTGAAGGGCGACATCTCCGGCCTGAGCCAGCCCGGGGGCGGGAACAAGAAGGTGGAGGAGCGCCTCGCGGTCTTGGGGCTCGAGGGCTTCGAGTACCGCGGCTGCCCGGTCGCCTTCTGGGACGTCTTCGGCGGCCAGGGCCATCCGGTGCGCGCCACCGTCTCCGAGATGGGCCCCCTGCTCCTCGGGCGCATGCTGGGCCTCAACGACACCCAGCAAGGCGTCCTCACCCTGGCCTTCAAGATCGCCGACGACGCGGGGCTCTTGCTCCTCGACTTGAAGGACCTGCGGGCCCTGCTCACCCACGTGGGCGAGAACGCCCGGCGCTTCGTCACCGAGTACGGCAACGTCTCCGCCGCCAGCGTCGGGGCGATCCAGCGCGCTCTACTCGCCCTGGAGCAAGAGGGAGCCGAGGCGCTCTTCGGCGAGCCGGCCCTGGACATCCAGGACCTGATGCGCACCGAGGGGGGCGAGGGAGTGGTCAACATCCTGGGCGCCGAGCGGCTCATGAACGCGCCCCGGGTCTACGGCGCGTTCCTCCTGTGGCTGCTCTCGGAGCTGTTCGAGAACCTGCCCGAGGTGGGCGATCCGGAAAAGCCCCGGCTGGTGTTCTTCTTCGACGAGGCCCATCTCCTCTTCGACGACGCCCCCGAGGCGCTGCTGGACAAGATCGAGCAGGTGGTGCGGCTGATCCGCTCCAAGGGCGTAGGCGTGTATTTCGTCACCCAGAATCCCCTGGATGTGCCCGACCGGGTGCTGGGCCAGCTCGGCAACCGCATCCAGCACGCCCTGCGGGCCTTCACGCCCCGGGACCAGAAGGCGGTCAGGGCCGCCGCCACCACCATGCGTGCGAACCCTGCCCTCGATTTGGAACAGGCCATCACCGAGCTGGGCGTGGGCGAAGCGCTGGTGTCCCTGCTGGACGAGAAAGGCCGCCCCGGCGTCACGGAGCGGGCCTTCATCGTGCCGCCCGCGAGCCACATCGGCCCGATCGCGCCCGAGGTGCGGGAACGATTGATCCGCGCCTCCCCCCTCTACGGGCGCTATGAGAAGACTGTCGATCGGGAGTCGGCCTTCGAGGTGCTCAAGGCCCGCGCCGGGCAGGCAACGGCGGGCGCGGGAGAGCCCTCCCAGCCAGAGGAGCAAGGAAGCCTGGGCGGGCTGCTGGACAAAGCGTTCGGCGGTGGAGCCGGGCGGCGCCAGTCGGCGTTGGAGGCCATGGTGAAGAGCGCGGCCCGCACCGTTGGCGCGGAGCTGGGCCGGCAGCTCCTGCGGGGAGTGCTGGGCGGGCTCCTGGGGGGCACCCGGCGCCGCCGCTGAAGGGGTGCAGATGGCTGCGCCGCCGCGGAGCGAAGGCTCGGGTGCTACCGGTGCGCTGCTCGCGGCCGTCGGGGCGGTGGGCTTCTCGGGCAAGGCGATCCTGATCAAGCTCGCCTACGCCTACCCGGTGGACGCCGTGACCCTCCTCGCCCTGCGGATGCTGATGTCGCTGCCCTTTTTCGTGCTCATGGCGCTCCTGTCCGGGCGCAACCCGGGCTACTCCATGGAACGCGGCGACTGGGGAGCGATCCTAGGCCTCGGCTTCCTCGGCTATTATCTCGCCAGCTACCTGGACTTCCTCGGGCTGCAATACATCTCCGCGGGGCTCGAGCGGTTGATCCTGTTCCTCTATCCGACGATGGTGCTCGCTATTTCCGCCCTGGCCCTGAAGCTCCCGGTGACCCGGATGCACGTGGCGGCCCTGGCGCTCTCCTACGGAGGCATCGTGCTGGTCTTCGCCGACCATGTGCGGCTCGCCGGCAACGCGGCCGAAACGGCCCTGGGGAGCCTGCTGGTCTTCGGCAGCGCCCTTTCCTACGCCATCTATCTGGTGTGGGGCGGCCAGGTCATCACCCGGCTGGGCAGCGCCCGCTTCACCGCCTACGCCATGACGGTGGCGAGCGTGTTGTGCATTCTCCAGTTCGCCCTCACCCACCCCTGGTCCGCCCTGGGGCTGCCCGCCCCGGTGTACGGCTACGGCTTCCTGATGGCGGTGCTCTCCACCGTGCTGCCGGTGTGGGCCACGAGCGAAGGCATCCGCCGCATCGGGGCGAGCCGCGCCGCGCTGGTGGGCGCCATCGGGCCGGTTTCCACCATCTTTCTTGCCAACCTGTTTCTCGGCGAGCCCATCACCGCGCCCCAGCTCGCGGGCGCGGGGCTGGTCCTGGCGGGCGTTCTGCTGCTCAGCCTCAAGGCGGGCGTGCAGCCCGCCCGCTCTTAGCCCACGAAGAGGAGGAGACCCCATGCAGGAGTGCATCTTTTGCCGGCTGGTGCGGAGGGAAATCCCGGCCAGCATCGTGTATGAGGACGACGCGGTGATCGCCTTCATGGACATCGGGCAGGTGAACCCGGGCCACGTGATCGTGGCGAGCCGCGCCCACCATCGCAACCTGCTGGACCTGGACGAGGCGCTGGCGGGCGAGTGTTTTCGCGTCGCCGCCCGCATCGCCAAGGCGGTGAAGAAGGCGACCGGGTGCGCAGGGCTCAACCTGTTCCAGGCCAACGAGGCGGCCGGGTTCCAGACGGTCTACCACTTCCACCTGCACGTGCTGCCGCGCCACGCCAACGACGGGCTCAAGCTCGTCTGGCCGACCCAGAACCCGCCCCGGGAGGCGCTGGACCGGATGGCGGGCGAGATCCGCGCCGCGCTGACCTAGCCGAACGACTCGCGTCCGCGCCCGAACCGCGCGGGAACCGATTCGCGCCCTGACGCGTCTTTAAGTCTTACGGGACGCGGCCGGGAAGTCGGGGGGCAAAATCTCCCGTCGCCTGCGATGCTGACCCGCGGCGACGGCCGCGGCGGGAGGAGGACGAACGGAAACCCGTTCGGACTGAGGATGGCGATGGCAAACCCAGGCGAAGCCGCCCCGGAGGAATCCTCGTCCCGGGACGCCGGCCGCCGCCGCTTTTTCGAAAAGGAGATACGGCGCCTGACGGATCGGCTCTACGGTGTCGCCCTGCGCTTGACCCGCAACCCGGCGGACGCCGAGGACCTGGTCGCGGAGACCGTCGCCAAGGCCTGGTCCCATCTCGATGAGTTGCGCGACCCGCTGGGCTTCGGCAAATGGATCATGCGCATCCTCACCAACACCTTCATCAGCACCTGGCGGCACCGCCGGTGCCAGCGCGAGGTGGCGTGGGAGGATGAGGCGGCCGGTGACGAAGGGGAGCCCGACGAGGACCGGTTTTCCCTGTTCGAGAAGCTGCACCAGCCGTTTCTCCTCTGGTGGGGCACGCCCGAGCATGCGTTGCTCAACAAGCTCTTGCGGGAAGATCTCGAGAAAGCCATCGACTCGCTGCCCGACGAGTTTCGCCTCGTGGTGGTGCTGGTCGACCTGGAAGGGTACGCCTACGCGGAAGCCGCCGAGCTGCTGCACGTGCCGGTGGGCACGGTGCGCTCGCGCCTGAGCCGGGCCCGGGGACTGCTCCAGCGGGCCCTTTGGAAGCAGGCCGTCGACACCGGGCTTCTGCCCGGGGCGGCGCCGCACAAGGAATGAACATGGCCAGGCGAACCGTGAACTGCGAAGAGGTCCTGCGGCACCTCTTCGCCTACATCGACCAGGAGCTGGACGCCGAGGCGAGCGCCGAGATCGAGCGCCACCTCGAAATCTGCCGCGGCTGTTTCAGCCGCGTACAGTTCGAGCGCAGGCTCAAGGCGCTAGCCCGGGAGACGGCCTCGACTGAGGCGCCCGAGCGCCTGCAGCGACGGCTGAAAGCGCTGATCGACAGCTTCTAGAAGCGCTCGACGCGCGGGTCAACGAGGGGCATCGATGGTCGCCATCTTTGGATACTCTCGAGACGTCATCCTCGCCGCCGTCAGGGAGATGTACACGGCGGTGGCGACCGAGCCCTGCGGCCCGTTCCATTTCCCGGTGGGGCGTGCCGCGTGCCGGGCGGTGGGCTACCCGGAAGAGGTCCTCGAAGCGCTCCCGGAGACCGCGGTCGAGTCCTTCGCCGGCGTGGGTTACCCGTTCCGCGCCGATGCCATCCGCCCCGGCGACACGGTGCTCGACATCGGCTCCGGCTCGGGGACGGACGCCCTCATCGCCAGCCGCATCGTCGGCCCCCGGGGCAGGGTATGGGCCCTCGACATGACCCCCGCCATGGCGCAGAAGCTGCGCCGCCTGGTGGCGTCCCTGGGCATCGCCAACCTCCAGGTGATCGAGGGATCGGCGGAAGCCATTCCCCTTCCCGACGCCAGCGTGGACGTGGTGACGAGCAACGGGGTGCTCAACCTGGTGCCCGACAAGCGCCGGGCCGTCGCCGAGATCTTCCGGGTGCTCCGTCCCGGCGGCCGGGTGCAGATCGCCGACATCGTCATCGGCCGCCCGGTGGACGCCGAGTGCCACGACGACCCCAAGCTTTGGGCGGAATGCGTCGTCGGCGCGACCGTGGACGAAGACTATCTCGACCTGTTCCGCGACGCCGGGTTCGCCGACGTCCGCGTCCTGGGAGAGCACGACTACTTCGCCCACAGCCGCAACGCGGAGACTCGCCGGATCGCCCGCCGCTTCGGTGCCCGCGCAATCGAGATCGCCATGGAGCGCGGCAGCCGTCCGTCCAGGGCCGCCGCGCTCGCCCGGCGCCTGGACCCGCGGCGGCTTCTGCGCTCCCTCGAGCGCCGGGGACTCGCGGGCGTCCTCGCCCTAGCCCTGGCGCTCGCCGCGTGCTACGGCACGCTGGCGGCCCTGGCGATGCTATCCCTGCTCGGCGTGACGCTGGTGATCGACGAAGGAGCGTGGACCGGGACGATCCTGCTGTTCGCCGTCCTCGCGGCGGCGGCGGTGGCCGGCGGGTACCGGCGCCACCGTTCCGCGGCGCCGCCGGCCCTGGCCCTCGGAGGCGCCGTGCTGATCGGTTATGCCCTGTACGGGTCTTATAGCCTGGCCATCGAGCTGGCGGGGTTCGCCCTGCTCGCCGCGGCGGTTTACGCGGATTTCCGCCTGCGGCGGCGGAATGGGATGTTGTCCGCTTCCCATCAGGAGGAGGCCGCCGGAAAGAGGATGCCCCCCTGACCCGACCATGGACGGTCCCGGATCGGTCCCATGGGCGAGGTGGCGGAATCGATCCTGGCGATGGAGGCGGCCAGCCCGCTCTCCGACGGTCTGCCGGAGGGCCGGGAAACGGCCTCTGAGCGGTTGATCAGTGGTTTTCGCCACGAGGAGGGCGCCATGAAAGGCTTAAAGATGGTGAAGTTGTCGATAATCGCGCTCGCGTTGGGCACATTCGGCGTGCCCGGGGCGTGGGCGGCGGGCCCGTACCGGGGAGAGGGTCACCTCATCACGGCGGGCGACGCGTTCACTTGGTCGGATGTGGCGTCGATGGCACCCGGGGCCAAGATCGCGGTCATTGAGGGGCCCTTGAACGAGGCGGTGCCGTTCATTTTCCGGCTCAAGCTCCCCGCCAACTACAAGATCGCGCCCCACTGGCATCCGGCGTACGAGCGGGTCACGGTGATCTCGGGAACGCTGTACTTCGCCGCCGGCGACCGGTTCGCACCGGAAAAAGCCACGGCGTTGCCCGCCGGGGCGGTCGCCATCATGCCTCCCAAGATGCCCATGTACGGCTTTACCAAGGAAGAGACCGTCATCCAGGTCCATGGAACCGGCCCCTGGGGCATCGAGTACGTGAACCCCGCGGACGATCCGAGGAAGAAATGACGCTCCGGCTTTAGCCGATCGGGACGGCCCGAACACCGGGCCGTCTTTTTTTTATCGGCCCAAGAGAACGCCTGGGAGCCAGAGGGCGATCTGGGGGAAGAAGAACACCAGCATCAGGCCCACGAGTTGCAGGCCCAGGAACTGGAGCATGCCCAGGTAAATATCTTTGAGCTCCCACTCGGGCATGACGCCCTTGAGGAAGTAGGCGGCCAGCGCGACGGGAGGCGAAAGCCACGCAGTCTGGAGGCAGACCGCCACCAGGGCGCCGAACCATACCATGTTGACGTCGAGCTGGGCGATCACCGGCAGCATGACCGGAAGAAAGATGAGGACGATCGGCGCCCAGTCCAGAGGCCACCCCAGGAAGAAAACGAGTGCGAGCAGCAGAAGCAGCAGAACCGTGGGCGGCACCCCGAGCCCGAGCAACGCATCGGTAATCATGAACGGGGTCTGGAGAATGGAGAACACGGCGCCGAAGTAATTGGACGCGGCGATGAGAAACAGCACCACGCTCGAAGTCTCCAGCGTCTGCAGCATGGCGGCCTTGAACTTCCGCCAGTCCATGCGCCGGTAGGCGAGCGTCAGGCAGAAGGAACCGAAGGCGCCTACGCCGGCCGCTTCCGTCGGCGTGGCCAGCCCGGCCAGGATGCTGCCGAGGGTGGCGGCGATGATCACGACAAGGGGAAGCACGCCCTGAGCGAACTCCTTGACGATGTAGCCGACCGAAGGGGCCCGCTCGGCGTGAGGAAGCGGCGGCCCCAGGTGGGGCTGGAAGTGTGAGCGCACCAGGCAATAGACCAGGAACAGCCCCGCCAGGAGAAAGCCGGGTAACACGGCGGCGGCGAACAGCTCCAGGATGGACACGCGCAGAATCGGGCCCATCACGATGAGCATGACGCTCGGGGGAATGAGAATGCCCAGCGTGCCGCCCGCCGCAATGGCGCCGGCGGAGAGTCGGGGATCGTACCCGCTCTTCTGCATCACCCTGCCCGCCATCAGCCCGATGACGGTGACCGACGCCCCGACGATGCCGGTAGCCATGGCGAAGACCGTGGCCGTGGCCAGGACCGCCAAGTAAAGGGAGCCCCGCAAGGGGGCGAACATGAGCCGGAACGCGCCGAAGAGCCGCTCCATGAGCCCCGCGCGCTCCAGAATGAGCCCCATGAAGACGAACAGCGGCACCGCCGCCAGGGTCGACGCCTCCATCGTGCTCTGGAATTGCACGATCATCAGCCCGAAAGCGTCGGTGCCCACCCCGAGGTAGCCTGCGACGAGGGCCACGAAGAGCAGAGTGAAGGCTATGGGGAAGCCGGCCAGGAGCAGCACGAACAGGGCGACGAGCAGCCACAGGCCCAGCACTTCCGAGCTCACAGCCATCTCCCCCTGATCAAGGCGTAGATGCTCTTGAGGGTTTCCGAGACCCCCTGGATCAAAAGCAGCGCCCCGGTCACCGGGATGACCGCCTTGAAGGGGTAGAGCGGAGGCATCCACGGGCTGGTGATGGCATGTTCCTTGAGGCGCCAGGAGTCATAGAAAAAGTCCCATCCGTACCACAGGAAGATGGCGAGGCCGGGAAAGAAAAAGAACACGTAGGCGACCGTGTCCACGAAGGCCTGCCAGCGGACCGGAAAGCCGTTGTAGAGGAAGTCGGTGCGAATGTGGGCCCTCCGCTTCAGCGCGTAGGCCGCCCCCAGCATGAAGAACGCCCCGTAGAGCATGAAACTCGCGTCGTGGGCCCAGATGGTCGGCGCGTCGAAGAAGTACCTGGCCACCACCTCGAACACCATCACGCCGACGAGCGGCACGATCAGCCAGGAAACGAGCCATCCCGTCCGCTCGGCGAAGGTGTCGAGGGCGTGGATGACGCGCAGCAGCGCCCGGGGCGGCAGCGTCTCCGGCGGGGAATGGCCGCCGCTGTCGGGCGCTCTTTCGTTCAGGGCTTGCTCCATGGGGTTGGTCTGGCGGGGGTGGAGGCGGGAGGCTCCGGTGCCCCGGGCGCGGGAAGCGCTCCGATCCCAGGGATAATTGCACCCGCCCCTTGACGCCGGTCGAACGACTCACCTGCGCCGAGGGGGTACCGGAGCGGGCGCTTTGTTTCGAACCGCGCCGTTTCGCCCGTCCCGTCCGCCCCGTGCCCTCGACCGATTTGCCTGTCCCGATCCCCTTACTTCGGCGCCTGCGGCCGGATGACCGCGTTCTCCGACAGGCTGAAGTAGATGCGCAGCACTTCGCCCCACCACGGCGCGACGGTGAGGGCGAAATTGCGCTGGGACTCCACCACCCTCTTGAAGAAGGCGTCTTCCCGCGAGCGCTTCTCCAGGACGCGGCCGGCGGCCTGCATGAGGCCGGCATGAATGTCGGGCGGCGTCGGCGAAACGGTGATGCCGTGCTTCTCCCGCAGCGTCTTGATCGTCTCGGCGTTGCGCACGATGTCGCTGGCGAAGGTGTCCACGATGGTCGCCATCGCGGCCGTGCGCACGATCTCCTGGAGATCCTTTGGCAGCTTGTTCCAGAAGCCCTTGTTGATGACGATCTCGCCCACGTCGATGAACTGATGGATGCTGGCGAGGTAGTAGCGCTTGAAGGTCTGGTGGAAGCCGAAGGCGATGTCCTCCACGGGATTGATCCATTCCGCGCCGTCGATCACCCCCCGCTCCGCGGCCGGAATGATCTCTTCGCCCGGAAGGAACACGGCGGAGACTCCCGCCTCCTTGAAGATCTCGCCGGCGAGACCTGGGGGCGAGCGATACTTGATCCGCTGGAACTGCTTCATGTTCTCCACCGGAACCTTGAACCAGCCGAGGGGCTGCCAGCCCGAGGGGGTCACGAACACGGAGACCACATTCACGCCCATGACGTTCTGCAGCAGCTCGTGGTAGAGCTCCAGCCCGCCGCCCTTGTACATCCAGGCGAAATGGGTCAACTGGTCCAATCCGGCCATGGGCCAGACCGGCGTGTTGCTGAACAGGGATGTGGCGGGATGCTTGCCGCTCCAGTACTGGGGCCAAGCGAAGCCCGCTTCCAGGATGCCCCGATGGACCGAGTCGAGGATCTGGGGAGAGGGCACGATGGCGCCCGCGCCGAAGACCTGCACCTTCAGCCGCCCCTCGGACATGACATCGACCCGGCGCGCGAACGCCTCCAGCATCTCGAAGGACATCGCGCCGGAAGGCACCGCCGCCTGAATGCGCATGCGGAAGGTTTCCTTCGCCAGCGCCGTCGACGGCGTGTGAATCAATAGGCTCAGCGCCGCCACCATGGCCAGCGCCGCCGCTTTGCTCAAGCCGATCAGCTTAACGCGCCTATCCATGCCCTGCCCTCCCCCTGGTGTTATTTAAAGAAAGCGCTTACATTTTTCAGGTTAGACAAACTTTGCGGATCGCGCAACCCTTTTTACCGGCCTGGCGGAAGGGCCGGGACGCCCGTCGCACGGGGCGCGGCACGAGAGCAAGGGGATGGAAATGAGCAAGTCCTGGGAAATCGGAAACATCGGCGATGCGTTCGAGCCGTCGCCGCTTCCCGGCACCGTCGCCGAAGCGGCATACCGCTTGCGCGCGGGCGCGCTGACGGCGGTCAACCTCACCCGCGCCTGCCTGGAGGGCATCGCGCGCCTGGATCACCGGCTCAAGGCCTTCATCACGGTCGCCGAAGACGAGGCGCTGGCAACGGCGGAAGCCATGGACGCCGAGCTCAGGCAAGGCAAGGACCGGGGCCCGCTCCATGGCATTCCCATCGTTCACAAGGATCTTTATGACACGGCGGGCATGCTGACCACGGTTGGATCGGAGCTGTTCCGCCAGCGCGTTCCTCGGGAGGATGCAACAGTCGTGCGCAAGCTCAGGGCGGCCGGCACTGTGATGCTGGGCAAAACCAACCTGAGCGAATTTGCTGCCGGCACGTCGGGAACCAATCGGGCCTTCGGCGACACGTGCAATCCCTGGGACCTCGCCCGCTCGGCCGGGGGCTCCTCCAGCGGCACGGCGGCGGCGCTCGCGGCCGGCCTGTGCCTGGGCGGCACGGGCACGGACACCGGCGGCTCCATCCGCATCCCCGCGAGCTGGTCCGGGATCGTAGGCATCCGTCCCACCTTCGGGCTGGTGAGCCTGCACGGCTGCCATCCGCGCGCCTACAGCCTGGACTGCGGCGGTCCCCTGGCACGCACGGTGGCCGACGCCGCGATCCTGCTCAACGCCATGGCGGGCTACGACCCGCGGTACAGGCACTCGATCCGCGCCCCCAAGGCGGATTACACCGCGGACCTGGACAAGGGCGTGAAGGCATTGCGCCTGGGGATCATCGAAGATTACACCTTCCGCGACATCGACCCGGAAGTGGCGGGCGCGGTACAGGCGGCCGTGAACCAGCTTGCGCAATTGGGCGCCGAGATCAAGGTCATCAAGGTTCCCGTGTTGAACGATTCTCTGGAGCATTCGTTCCTGCTCGACCTCCTGTTCTACGAGTTCAACCAGATCCTGGGCGACCGGTACCGGGCGATCGAGAACAAGGAAGAAATGTTCGAGCCCATCGTGCGCGAGAACATCGCCCGAGGCGAAACGATCTCCCGGGAAGCCTACGAAAAGCTTCTCGCCGAGCGGCCCAAACGCATCGCGGCGATGAAGGAAATCTTCAGGGAGGTGGACGCGCTGCTCACGCCCACGGCGCCGACGGCAGCGCCGCCCCTCGACGCTGGCCCCGAGGTGTACGATCGCGCTCGCCGATTCAATCTGCCCATCAGCTTTCTCGGATTGCCCGCCGTTTCCGTGCCGTGCGGCTTCAGCGCGGCGGGACTGCCGATCGGGCTGCACCTCGTCGGCGACGCGCTCCAGGAAGCGTTGCTACTGCGGATCGCCGCGGCGTATGAAGAGGCCACCCGGTTCTATCAAAGACGGCCGCCGGTGCACATCGCCCGCGGGCCGCAAGCTTATGTCTGACCGTCCCCGAGGAGCGTTGAAGTGGGAGGTGCGCCCGCACGTTTCTGGCGATACCACACTGCCCCTCGCCTTCGCGCCGAGGCCCGGTCCCTCTTGGAGCAAGCCGCCGAGGCAACACGAATCCACTTACGGGCACAGCGTTGATAGCCCAAGCGATCGGTAAGCCAGCGGGCCATGATGCCTTTGAGGCCGCCCTCGCCGCGGGCCGCGCGACGCCGCGCCGCCTCCATGTCAGACGTTGAAGCGGAAGTGGATCACGTCGCCTTCCTGGACCACATAGTCCTTGCCTTCCAGCCGGAGCTTGCCCGCCTCCTTGGCCCCTTGCTCGCCGCCGCAGGCGATGAAATCGGCGAAGGAGATCACCTCGGCGCGGATGAAGCCGCGCTCGAAGTCGGTGTGGATGACCCCCGCCGCCCGGGGCGCGGTGTCGCCCCGATGGATGGTCCAGGCGCGTACCTCTTTGGGTCCGGCGGTGAAGAAGGTCTGCAGCCCGAGGAGCGCGTAGGCGCTGCGGATCAGGCGATTCAAGCCCGGCTCCGCGAGCCCCAGGTCGGCGAGGAACAGCTTTTTGTCCTCCTCGGGCAAATCGGCGATCTGGGCTTCCAGCGCCGCGCACAGGGGCACCACGGGTGCCTCTTCATTCGCCGCGTAGGCCTTAAGCCGCTGCAGGAGGGGGTTGTCGCCGAATCCTTCCTCGTCCACGTTGGCCACGTAGAGCACGGGCTTCAGGGTGAGCAAGCACAGGGGCTTGACCCGCTCTTGCTCCTCGAGGGTGAGATCAAGGGTGCGCGCCGGCAAGCCCTGGTTCAGGTGTGCCTCGAGCCGCTCCAGCACCGCCACCTGGGCGCGCGCCTCCTTGTCCCCCGCGTTGGCCGGCTTCTGGTAGCGGGCGAGGGCCCTGCCCACGGTGGCTAGGTCCGCCAGGGCGAGCTCCGTGTTGATGGTCTCCACGTCGGCGACGGGATCCACCTTGCCGGTCACATGGGCCACGTTTTCGTTTTCAAAGCAGCGCACCACGTGGGCGATGGCGTCGGTCTCGCGGATGTGGGCGAGAAACTGGTTGCCCAGTCCCTCGCCCCTGGAGGCCCCCGCCACCAGCCCGGCGATGTCGACGAATTCCACGATGGCCGGCACCACCTTCTGGGGTTTGACGATGGCGGCGAGCTGGGCGAGCCGGGGGTCCGGCACCTCCACCACCCCCACGTTGGGGTCGATGGTGCAGAAGGGGTAGTTCTCCGCCGGGATGGACGCCTGGGTGAGGGCGTTGAACAGGGTGGACTTGCCCACGTTGGGCAGTCCCACGATGCCGCACTTGAGTCCCATCGATAATCCAGGAATAAGAGCGAGGAAAGGAGCCGGGACAGGGAGAGGCTGGCGGCCGGCAAAAAGATGCTCCCGCAGGCCGTTCACGCCTCCCGCTTGGCCGCTTTCGTATGGAGCTTCAGCATGGCCGCTTCCATCTGTCCGCGGGCGATCAGGGGCCACACGCCCAGGCCCCGCGCCATTGCCTCCTCGATGGCCACGCGCTCCTCGTTTCGCGGCGGGCTCAACACGTATGCAGCCACGTCGCCGCCCACGCCCGGATGCCCGATGCCGAGGCGCAGCCGCCAGAAGTCCTGGGTCCCGAGCTGGGCAGCGACGTCCTTGAGCCCGTTGTGGCCCGCGACGCCGCCGCCGCGCTTGAGCTTGATCGTTCCCGGAGGAAAGTCCAGCTCGTCGTGGACCACCAGGATGCTTTCGGGGGCGATCCTGTAGAACCGGGCCAGGGCGCCCACCGCCCGACCGCTCAGGTTCATGTAGGTCAAAGGCTTGAGGAGCCACAGGTCCACGTCTCCCTCGGCGACTCGCGCCACGGCGCCGTGGAACTTGGGCTCTTCCCGCCAGGCGGCGCGCTGGCGCTCCGCGATGCGCTCGACCCACCAGAAACCGGCGTTGTGCCGGGTGCCGGCATACTGGGGGCCGGGATTGCCGAGACCCACGACAAGCCGCATTGACGCTTTCTCGATCGACGGCAACAAAAAGCCCGCCACGGCGCTTCACCGGTCCATGGCGGGCTCGGCGGGCGAGCTGCCCTCAGCCCGCCATCAGGATTCTTTCTTTTCCTCCTTCTTCTCTCCGCCCACCAGCGGGACCTCCGCAGCCACCGGCGCCGCCTCCACGGCCTCTTCCTCCATCGCAACCCGATGCACCAGAATGGTGGCCACCACCGGGTTGTCCCCCTTGTTGAGCGCCACCGCCTCCACCCCTTCCGGCAGCTTGATGTCCGCCAGGTGGAGAGAATGCCCGACGGTCAGATGGCCCACGTCCACCTCGATGTACTCGGGCAGGTCCTTGGGCAGGCAGACCACGTCCACTTCCGTCATGACGTGGCTGACGATGCCGCCCGAGAGCTTGACCCCGGGTGCGATCTCGGCGTTCACGAAATGCAGCGGCACCTTGATGTGGATCTTCTGGTCCTGGGCCACCCGCTGGAAGTCCACGTGCAACACCTGCTTCTTGAAGGGGTGCATCTGCACATCCCGCAGCAGCACCTGTTCCTTCTTCCCCTCCAGGTCCATGGTCAGGATGGAGGAATGGAACGCCTCGTGCTTCAGGTTGTTCATCAACGCCAGGTGTTCCACCTGAATCGGCAGGGCAGGCTCCTTACTCCCGTAGAGGATCCCCGGCACCCAGCCGGAACGGCGCAGGCGGCGGCTCGCACCCGTACCCTGCACGTTGCGCGTTTTCGCGCTCACTTCCATCTTCATTGCGACTCTCCCTTCAAAGGTTGCCCGCGACCAGGCAACGGTTGGTCAATGGCGAATACGGCCAATGAGGGTTCTGCGGCCCTTTTTCCTCCATCCGCTCATTCCATGAACAGGGAGCTCACCGAGTCCTCGTTGCTGATGCGCAACATGGTCTCGGCAAGAAGCCCCGCCACGGTGAGCTGGCGGATCTTGCAGCACTTCTGGGCGTCTTCCCGCAGTGGGATGGTGTCGGTCACCACCAGCTCGTCCAGCACCGACTGGCTGATCCGCTCCACCGCCCTGCCTGACAGCACCGGATGGGTGCAATAGGCCAGCACCCTCTTCGCCCCGTGATCCTTGAGCGCCTGGGCCGCCTCGCACAGGGTGTTGGCGGTGTCCACCAGGTCGTCCATGATGACGCAAGTACGCTCTTCCACTTCGCCGATGATGTTCATCACCGTGGCGACATTGGGCTTGGGCCGCCGCTTGTCGATGATCGCGAGATCCGATTCCAGGCGCTTCGCCACCGCCCGGGCCCGCACCACGCCGCCCACGTCCGGCGACACGACCACCATGTCCTCGTAATCGTGTTTCCACAAGTCGCCCAGCAGGATGGGGGTGGCGTAGATGTTGTCCACTGGGATGTCGAAGAAGCCCTGGATCTGGTCCGAATGCAGGTCCATGGTGAGCACCCGGTCCACGCCCGCACTGGTCAACATGTTGGCGATCATCTTGGCAGTGATGGGCACCCGAGCCGAGCGCGGGCGCCGGTCTTGGCGCGCGTAGCCGAAGTAGGGGATCGCCGCGGTGATGCGGCCGGCGGAGGCGCGCTTGAGCGCGTCCACCATGACCAGCACCTCCATCAGGTTGTCGTTGCTGGGCGGGCAGGTGGACTGGAGCACGAACACGTCCTTGCCCCGCACGTTTTCCAGGATCTCCACCATCACTTCGCCGTCGCTGAAGCGCCCCACGGTGGCCCTGCCCAGATGGATGTTGAGGTGGCGCACCACGTCTTCGGCAAGCTTGGGATTGGCGTTGCCGGTGAACACCATCATGTCGGCGTAAGGCATAACCAGGTCTCGGAATTTCAACGCTTGAGGACCGATCGTGGATGGGTTGAAGGTAACCTGCACCGTCGGGGTGGAGAGCCCGGGCGGGGCGGTGTGGCTGGGGAGGTAGGATTCGAACCTACGAATGCCGGAATCAAAATCCGGTGCCTTACCACTTGGCGACTCCCCAGCGAAGACGGTCAGGGATCGACCCGCGCCGGCTCGGCCGGATCGAGCGCCGACGGCTTTCAGTCAGCGAAGTCGTGCAGCGGGTGCCGATCCATGCCCTGGGCCACGAAGCCTTCCAGGTCCCGGGGCCGCAAGTCCAACACCCGCCGCGCCTCTTCTTCCCGGTCGAACGCGGCGAACACGCACGCCCCCGACCCGGTGAGCCGCGCCTGGGCATAGCGCTCCAGCCAGCGCATGCAGGCATCGACCTGGGGAAAGCGGCGCCTCACCACGGGCTCCAGGTCGTTGCGCCCCTGTTCCACCGAAAAGGCGCTCATTTTGATGGGATTCGTGTTGCGTGTCAAATCGCCGCTGGCGAAGATTTCCGCCGTGGAGACAGCCACCTGCGGCACCAGCACCAGATACCAGGCGGGCGCAAGGGGAATCTCCGTCAGCCGCTCCCCTACCCCTTCCCCGAAGGCGCTGCGGCCGAAGACGAACACCGGCACGTCGGCCCCGAGCCGAAGCGCGAGCGCCATCAATTGCGGGCGGGGGAGATTGAGCCCCCACAGCCGGTTCAGGGCGAGCAGGGTAGTGGCCGCATCGGAGCTGCCGCCCCCCAGCCCGCCGCCGATGGGCAGGCGCTTGTCGATCTCGATCTCCACCCCGAGCCGGGTCCCGGAGGCCGCCTTGAGCAGGCGGGCCGCGCGCACGGTGAGATCCTCTTCCGGCGCCACCCCCGGCACGCCCCCCGGGCGCCGGATTTCCCCGTCTTCCCGCACGCGCAGCCGCAGCCGATCCCCGTAGTCGAGGAAACGGTACACCGTCTGCAGCAGATGGTAGCCGTCGGGACGGCGCCCGATCACGTGCAGAAACAGGTTGAGCTTGGCGGGTGCGGGGAAATCCACCCCGGTCAAGGTCTGGCCCACTGGTCGATGGTCAAGCGGATTTCCAGCTCCCCGCGACGGGCGCTCAAGGTGCGGGGCAGGGCTCTCCCCTCCGCCTTATCGGCATAGGCGAGGTAACGGATCTCCCAGCCGTCCTGCACTAGGCTCATCAGCCGTCCCGCACCGTCGTAGCGAGCCTCTCCCGGGGAAGCCGGGTTGGGTCGCCCCGTGGCCCAGTAGGCGAGCCCTCCCAGGGGCAGTTCCCATCCCAGCACCTCCCGGGTGAGGCTCGCCGCGTCCGCCGCCTGGTACGCCCGGCCCTCGGAGGTGACCAGGGTCACGGCGCCGCCCGCCCCCGTCACCCGGGCCACGGCCTGCCCCAGGGGCGAGACGATCCACAGCTCGTCCCGGGCGGGGGTATGGGTCCAGCGCACTCCGCCGTTGAAACCCTCCTCGCCGTGGCGCACGCCGATGCGGCCGGCGAGGAAAAAGGCGTCCATCGTGGCCGGGGGCCCCCCCGCCGGCTCGGGCAGGCTGGCGCAGGCGGCGAGGAGCAGCGCCGCCCACGCGGCGCCTTTGCGGACGCGATGGAAAGAAAGGAGAACCGCCAAGGAGAAAACCTGCTCAGCGAGCGTTCAGCGCGCGAACTTGCGCACGGCATCCAGCAGCACTTTATTGTCGGGATGCTCGCTTAAGGCGGAATCCCACACCTTGCGCGCCTCATCCTGCCGGCCGAGCACCCACAACACTTCTCCCAGGTGGGCGGCGATTTCCGGGTCGGGCCGCAGCCCGTAGGCCCGCTGCAGGTAATCCAGCCCTTCCTGGATGCGCCCCATCCGGTACTCGACCCAGCCCATGCTGTCCAGGATAAAGGGATCGTCGGGCGCCAGCTCTAGCGCTTTCTCGATCAGCCGGCGCGCCTCGTCCAGCCGCTGGTTGCGGTCCGCCAGGGTGTAGCCCAGGGCGTTGTAGGCGTGGGCATGGTCGGGCTTCAACCGGATCAGGGCGCGCAGGTTTTTCTCCAGCACATCCAGGCGGTCCAGCTTCTCCGCCACCATGGCTTGGTCGTAGAGCAGGTCGGGGTTCTCGGGCATGCGCTCGAGGGCCTTGCCGAGGAGATCGAAGGCCTCCTGATAGGCCTCCGCCTCCCGCAGCAACTGGGCCTCGGCCAGGACCAGGGGGACCTCCTGGTCCGGATTCTCCTGCGCCACCTGCCGCAGGTAGGTCCGCCCTTCCTCCATCTTGCCCTGCTTGGCCAGCACGGTAGCGTAGCGCACCCGGGCCTGGAGCTGGTGTTCTCCTTTGCCCACGGACAGGTACCAGGCGGCCGCCTGGTCGTAGCGCTTGCGCTCCTCCTCGAGCTGTCCGAGGAAGAAGCGGATCGCGTCCTTGTCCCGGTAATTGAGTTCCAGCGCCTGGCCAAAATACCCCGCCGCGGCGTCGTAGTCCTTGAGCTGCATGGCGAGGAGTCCCACAGCCACCAGCACCTCCGGGTTGCGCGGATGATCCGCCAGCACCGCCTGAAACTGCTCCCGGGCGTCCCCATAGCGCCGCTCGGCGGTGAGGGCCCGGGCATAGGCGAGGCGCACGTCCCGGGCTTTCGGGTACCGGGCCAGGTAATCTCGGTAGAGGGCAAGCGCCTCCTGCGGGGAATCCTGGCGCACGAGCTGGGCTTCCAGCAATAGGGCGAGCTCCCACTCGGGCTTCAAGGCACGGGCCCGGCGCACCTCCGTGAGGGCCGCCTCCCGTTCCCCCGCGTTGGCCGCGGCCTGGGCTACGGCGAAGTGGGCTTCGGCCAGGTCCGGGTAGGACCGGGCCAGCTCCCGGGTGAGCTTGAGCACGGCCGCCTTGTCGGAATGGCGGGCGAGGAGGTTATTGAGCTGCAGGAAACCCTGACCCACGTTGTCGCCCTCGTCGGCGAGAAGCTGCTGGAGATGGGGCCGGGCTTCTTCCAGGCGGCCCCCCGCCACCAGCAGCGCCGCCACGGTCTGGCGCGCCCGCTCCGCCTTAGGGTCCAGCTCCAGCCACAGTTGCGCCGCCTCTAGCGCCTCCGAGGAGCGGCGGGCGTAGACCGCGATCTCGGTGGCGCGGCTCGCGATGCGCGGATCCCGGGTCTTCCTGGCGAGATCCAGGTAGGCCTGGCTCGCTACGGCGAACTCCCCCCGCTGGCTGGCGATCTCGGCCAGCAGGAATTGGTACAGCAACTGGCGGGTGAGCTCGAGCTTGGGAAGTTCCGGTTCGGAGGAAGCGAGCGCGGGTGGCGCAGCCGAGGGATTCTCTGCGGCCGGCGGCCGCGCCTGGGCCAACTCGTGGCGGGCCGCCACCTGGGCGCATCCCACGAGCGCCATCACCGGCAATAGGACGAATGCGCAGCGCACGAAACGGATATCGGGTCGGGAAGCCTTCGTGTTTAGAGGCGGGAGGCCGTTCCAGGTTCGCGCCGCGGACCGGCACCGCCGTGCCGGTCTCCGGCTCGCGATGGCGACAGACCAACATATTAGGTATATTTAGCCACCGTCACAAGCGCCGATGGGACGCGGCGCGCGAGCGCTGCGCGTCTCGCACCGGTTTCCTCCGTCCTCATGAATCATTCCGCGACGGCCACCGTCACGCTCGCCGCCCAAGGCCTCGCGCGCCGCTTCGGCGAGCGCCTGGCGGTGGCCCGGGTGGACCTGGAGCTGAGAAGGGGCGAAGTGCTTGGCTTCCTCGGTCCCAACGGCGCCGGCAAGACCACCACCATGCGCATGCTCACCGGCACGCTCGCGCCCAGCGCTGGGCGCGTCGAAGTGTGCGGCATCGACCTGCTGGAGCGTCCCCTAGAGGCGAAAGCCCGCATCGGTTACCTGCCGGAGACGCCGCCCCTCTACCGGGAGCTGACCGTGGACGAATACCTGCGGCTGGCGGCGCGCCTGCACCGGGTGCCGCGGGGCGGGCTGCGGACCGCGGTCGCTCGGGCGAAGGAGCGCTGCGGGCTCGCCGAGGTGGGCGACCGCCTGATCGGCGCCCTGTCCAAGGGCTACCAGCAGCGGGTAGGCATCGCCCAGGCGATCGTGCACACCCCCGACGTGCTGATCCTGGACGAGCCGACGGTGGGGCTGGATCCGAACCAGATCCGGGAGATCCGCCACCTCATCCGCGAGCTGGGCGGAGACTACAGCGTGATCCTCTCCACCCACATCCTGTCGGAGGTGGAAAGCGTGTGCGACCGGGTGCAGATCCTGCATCAGGGACGGGTGGTGTTCGACGACACCCTGGCGGCCGCCCGTTCCAGCGGCGGGGCCGGTAGCCTCGTCGTGGGCTTGAGGCGGCCGCCGGCGGAGGAGGCGATAGAGGCCATCCCCGGCGTCGCCCGCGCCGAACGCCTGCCCTCGGGGGAGTTTCGCGTGCACTGCGCGCCGCAAGAGGATCCCACCGACGCGCTGGTGCGGGAGTCGGTGCACCGGGGCTGGGGCCTTTATCACCTGGCGCCGTGGCCCGCCACCTTGGAGGAGGTGTTCACCCAGCTCACGGCGGGCGACGAAGCCGCCCCGCCGGTGGATGGCGAAGAAAGGCAGACCGACGAGGAGGCAGCCGCGTGAGCCACCCGGCGAGGGACCCCGCCGCAGGCGGGGATCGACGGCAAAGCGAATGCGGCCGGCTGCCGACACCGCGATGCGTAGCTGGCCAAGCCACGGCCAAGGAGGCAGCCGCGTGATCGCCGTCATCGCCGCCAAGGAAGTGCGCGCCCTGTTCCACTCGCCCCTGGCCTGGGTGGTGCTCGCCGTGCTGCAGGCGGTGCTCGCCTGGATCTTCCTCGGGCGGCTGGACGCTTTCCTGAGCCTGCAGCCCCAGCTCGCCCGCTTCGCCAACGCTCCGGGCTTCACCGAGCTGGTGGTGGCGCCCACCTTCGGCGCTGCCGCCTTGGTGCTCCTCATGGTGGTGCCGCTCCTCACCATGCGGTTGATCGCCGAGGAGCGGCGCCAGCAGACGCTGCCCTTTCTCACCGCCGCGCCGGTGTCCAGCACCGCCCTGGTGCTGGGCAAGTTCGCGGGGCTCATGCTGTTCCTGTGCCTCCCGGTCGCCCTTCTGGTGGCGCTCGCCGCCTCCCTCGCCCTGGGGGGCCGCCCCGACTGGGGCCTGATCGCCGCCAACGCCCTGGGACTGCTGTTGCTCACGGGTTGCTTCGCCGCCGTGGGCTTGTGGCTCTCGTGCCTGGCGTCCCAGCCGGCGATCGCCGCCATCGCCACCTTCGGCGTGCTGCTGGGCCTGTGGATCGTGGACCTGAACGCGGTGGCCGAGAGCGCCCTGCGCCACGCGTCGTTGCTCCGGCGTTTCGAAAGCTTCAACCAGGGCCTGATCGACAGCTACGACACGGCGTTCCTGGTGCTCTTCTGTGCCGTTTTCCTGGCGCTGGCCCTGCACCGCCTGGACGCGGAGCGCTGGAGTGGCTGAGCTCGGACGTTTCCCATGGAGATGACCCCCGCCCGGCAACGGCGCCTGCGGCTCCAGGGCCTGTTCACGGTGGTCCTGGTGGTGGTCCTGACCCTGCTGGCCGGCCTCCTCGCCTGGGCCCACCGCGCCCAGTGGGACTTCACCCAGAACGCCCGCAACACCCTATCCCAGGAGAGCCGGGAAGTGCTCGCCTCCATTCCCGGACCCGTGCGGGTGACCGCCTATGCCACGGAGCGCGATCCCGAGCTGGGGGACCTGCGCAAGCGCATCCACGACTTCATCGGGCGCTACCAGCAGGCCAAGGCGGACCTTCGGCTCGATTTCGTCAATCCGGAGCTGGAGCCCAAGCGGGCGCGGGACGCGGGCATCCAGATGAACGGGGAGATGATGGTGGAATACGAGGGCAGGGCCGAGCGTTTCTCCCCCTTCAATCTGAACGAGCAGGCCTTCACCAACCTGCTCGCCCGCCTTGCCCGCACCCACGAGCGCGTGGTGTTCTACCTAGAGGGCCACGGGGAGCGCAGCCTCGCGGGCCAGGCCAATCACGACCTGGGGGAATTCGGCCGGCGCCTGGCCGCCACCGGCTTCAAGCTGAGCCCGCTCAAGCTCACCCTGGCCCAAGAGGTGCCCGCCAACGCCGCCCTGCTGGTGATCGGGAGCCCCCAGGCGGAGCTCCTGCCGGGGGAGGTGGACAAGCTGCTCAAATTCGTCGACCGGGGCGGAAACCTGTTGTGGCTGCTCGACCCGGAATCCCTGGGGGGGCTGGAACCCCTGGCCGAGCGGCTGGGACTGAACCTCCTGCCCGGGATCATCGTGGACCCGGCGGCGGAGGAGATGCGGGCCCCGGCCACCTGGGCCCTTGCCGTCTCCTACGGACCCCACGCCGCCACGGACGGGTTCAACCTGATCACCGTATTTCCCCTGGCGCGCCCCATCACCGTGGGGGAAGACACGGGCTGGCGCAGCACGCCCCTGGTGGAAGTGGCGCCCCGGGGCTGGGTGGAGACGGGGTCCCTGGAGGGGGAGATGCACTTCGACCCGAAGCGGGACCTGCGCGGGCCGGTACCGGTGGCCACCGCCCTGGAGCGCACGCGCAACGACCGGGAGCAACGGGTCGTGGTGGTGGGCAGCGGCGCGTTCCTGGCCAACGCTTTCATCGGCAACGGGGCCAACCTGGACCTGGGGCTCAAGCTGGTCAACTGGCTAGCGGGGGACGAGCGCCTGGTCACCATCCAGCCCAAGGCGGTCCGGGACGCCCAGCTCCAACTCTCCCGCCCGGCGGCCCTCGCCATCACCCTGGGCGGATTCATCCTGTTGCCGCTGGGCTTTCTCGCCCTGGCCGCCGCCGTATGGTGGCGCCGGCGCAGGCTTTAAGCGAGGACTTCATGCCGGCGCGCACCTGGCTCAACTTGGCACTGCTCGCTGCGGCCCTCGCCTTGGGGCTCGCCCTCGCTCTGGCGCCCCAGGAAGCGCCACCCCCGGAATACCGGCTGTCCCCTCTAGAAGCCTCCCAGGTGGACCGGGTGCACATCGCCCGGGCCAGCCTGCCGCCGATGGAGCTCAAGCGGGCGGAGCAAGGCTGGCGCGTTATCGCGCCGGTGGACGCCCGGGCGGCGCCCGTCAAGGTGGAACGGATGCTGGAGCTACTCGCGGCCCGAAGCCGGGAGCGGCTGGAAGCCACTGGGCTCGAGCGCTACGACCTGGCGCCGCCCCCCCTCACCGTGACCCTGGGAGGGCAAAGCTTCGGCTTCGGCCTCGTGAACCCGGTGACCGGCCAGCAGTACGTGCTCGCCGCCGATGGGGTCTACCTGGTCTCGCCCCGGTATGCCGCCGCCTTTCCCCTGGCGGTGGAGGAGGTGCTCGCCCGGGAGCTCCTCGCTCCCGGTGAGCAGCCAGTGGCCATCGAGCTGCCCGGGCTTCGCGTCGCCCTGCAGGACGGCCGCTGGCAGGTGGAGTCCGCCATCGAGGGAGTGAGCCAGGACGAGGTGAACCGCTGGGTCGACCGGTGGCGCCACGCCCTCGCCGTCGCCTCCGAAGTGGCGGAGGAGGCGGCCCCGGCCGGGGAGCGGGCCCTGATCCGGCTCGCCGACGGCCGCACCGTGGAACTTGCCATCGAAAGCCGGACCCCTCAGCTGGTACTCCTGCGCCGGGACGAGGGTCTGCGGCTGCGTTTTTCCCCCGAAGTGAGCCGGGCCATGCTGGCGCCCCCCGGGTCTTCCTCCTGACCATGCCCGAGCTGCCGGAGGTCGAGACCACCCTGCGAGGCCTGGCACCCCATGTGTTGGGAGCCAGGATCCGCCGGGTCGCGGTGCGGGAGCCGCGGCTGCGCTGGCCTGTCGCCCCGGAGCTTCCGGGCGCCCTCGCCGGCGCCCGGGTGGTGGAAGTCCGACGGCGCGGCAAATACCTGCTCCTCGGCTGCGACCGGGGCACCTTGATCGTCCACTTGGGGATGTCGGGTAGCCTCCGGCTGGTGCGGGAGGGCGCGGCCCCCACGGCCCACGAGCACGTGGATTTGGTACTGGAAAACGGCTGGACCGTAAGGCTGCGGGATCCGCGCCGCTTCGGCGCCCTGCTGTGGGCGCCGGAAGGGCCGAGCCGCCATCCCCTCCTCGCTCGCCTGGGCCCCGAGCCTTTGGAGCCCGGCTTCAACGCCGAACGGCTTTACCGCAGCACCCGGGGGCGCAGGGCGAGCATCAAGCAAGCCCTCATGGACGGGCGCCTGGTGGCGGGCCTCGGCAACATCTACGCCAACGAGGCCCTGTTTCACGCGGGCATCCGCCCGGACACCCCTGCCGGACGGCTCAGCCGGGCGCGCTGCGCGCGGCTCGCGGCCGCCGTCAAAAAGACCCTCAGGCTCGCCATCCGCGCGGGCGGCAGCAGCCTGCGGGACTACGTGGGAAGCGACGGGGAGCTGGGCTACTTCCAGCTCAAGCTCTGGGTCTACGACCGCGCGGGGATGCCCTGCCGGGCGTGCGGCACGCCCATCCGGGTACGCCGGCTGGGGCAGCGCTCCAGCTTCTACTGCCCCGCGTGCCAGCGCTAGCCCGGGAGAGATTCCTGCTGAGAACGCTTTCAAAAAGCGCCGAGCGGGGCTCAGCCCCCCTCTCTCTCCTTCCCTTTCTCCCAGGGGAAGAGAGGGAAGGGACGGCGGCAAATGGTTGGTCAACCCTTTGCCGAAGGCTCAAATCGAGGCCTTCTGCGCGGTGAGCGCCAGGTACTTCTGGTGGAGCTGTTCCCGGGTTTCCGGGTGTTGCGGGTCGGGATGAATACAGTCGACCGGGCACACTTCCACGCACTGGGGCGTCTCGAAGTGGCCCACGCACTCGGTGCACTTGCGCGGGTCGATCACGTAGATCTCTTCCCCCTGGGAGATCGCCCCGTTGGGGCACTCGGGCTCGCACACGTCGCAATTGATGCATTCGTCGGTGATGATGAGCGCCATGGGCAATCCTCGGCTTCAGCCCTGGAACTTGGCCTTGAGCCGCTGGGCGATCAGGGGATGGACGAACTGGCTCACGTCGCCCCCCAGTTGGGCGATCTCCCGCACGATACTGGCGGAGATGAACATATACTGCTCCGCCGGCGTCAAGAACACCGTTTCGACCTCTGGATGGATGCTGCGGTTCATCCCGGCCATCTGGAACTCGTATTCGAAGTCGGACACCGCCCGCAGTCCTCGTAGGATCAGCCGGGCACCCTGCTGGCGCATGAAGTCCATGAGCAGGCCGTTGAACCCCATTACCGTGACGTTGGGATAGGAGGCGAGCACCTCCCGAGCCATGGCCACCCGCTCCTCCAGGGTGAAAAACGGCCGCTTGGCGCGGCTTTCGGCGATGGCCAGCACCACCTGGTCCCAGATGGCGCAGGCCCGCCGCACCAGGTCTTCGTGGCCGCGGGTGATGGGATCGAATGAGCCGGGATAGACGATCTTGTTCATGGGGAAGCGTCTTGCCGCTTGAGCAGCCGGTAACACACCTGGCCGGCCCGGTGCTGGCGCCATACCTCCCATTCCTCCCCCGGGGCGAAGGGCTCGGCACTCTCCACGTACACCAGGGCCCCGGGGGCAAGCCGCGCCGGCAAGAGGGACAGAAGCCGCGTCCAGTACCCGCTTTTGTACGGCGGGTCGAGGAAGACCACGTCAAAACGACGGACGTCGCGCGCGAGGAATTCTAACCCATCGCCCCGATGCAGTTCCACCTGGGTCGCCCCCAGGGCCAAGGCAGCGGCCTTGAGCCCGGCGTAGGCCCGCCCGCTCGCCTCCACCATGACCACCCGGCTCGCACCCCGGGAGGCCGCTTCGAAACCCAGCGCCCCGCTGCCCGCGAAGAGATCCAGGCAGGTGCGGCCCGTGAGGTCCTGGCCCAGCCAGTTGAACAGGGTCTCCCGCACCCGGTCGGGGGTGGGCCGCAGCCCGGGGACCTGGGGTACGGAGAGCAGGCGGCTACGCCAGGCGCCGCCGATGATGCGCACGCGTCCCAAGAGAACGGATCAGGGGCGTCTTTGCGAGATATCCGGATCGCGCTCGGAGGCGCCCACCACCACGGTCACCATGCGCTCGGGATCGATGCGGCGCTGGAACGCCTCCCGGATCTCGGGCAGGGTCACCGCCTCCACCTTTTTCAGAAAGTCGTCCAGGTAAGTGAGGGGGAGTTCGTAGAAGCCGATCACCGCCAGGTGCTCCAGGATCTTCCGGTTGCTGTCGATGCGCAACGGAAAGGCGCCGACGATGTGCTGCTTGGCCCGCTTGAGCTCCTCCGCCGTGGGGCCCTGGGCAACGAAGCGCTGGAGGGTCTCTCGCACCACCCTGAGGGCTTCGCCCGTCTGCTCCTTCTGGGTCTGCAGCCCGATCTGGAACGGTCCCTGGGCCTTGAGGGGGAGGAAGTAGCTATAGACGCTGTAGGCGAGCCCCCGTTTTTCCCGGACCTCCTGGTTCAACCGGGACACGAAGCCGCCCCCTCCCAGGATGTAGTTGCCCACGTAGAGGGGGAAGTAGTCCGGGTCGTTCCGGCTCACGCCCGGGTAACCCAGCAGGATGTGGCTCTGGGTAGCGGGATGGTCGATGCGCCGCGTTTGTCCCTGGGGAAGCGGGACCGGCGGCAGGTCCAGCCCGCTGTTGCCCTCGGGCAACCCCTCCGTCAGGCGCTCGGCCAGGGCGTAGGCTTCCGCCCGGGAGAGGTCGCCGATGATGGATACCACGGCGGCGCCCCGCCGGTAGCGGGCCCGGTAGTGGGCCAGGAGGTCGTCCCGGGTGAGGGCCGCCACCGTCTCCACTTCCCCCGACTCCCGCAGGGCGTACGGGTGCTCGCCGAAGACCAGGCGGGCGAACGCCCGCTCGGCGATGGTTTCCGGCTTGGTGTCCGCCTCCTTGAGCGCCGCCACGACGCGGGCCTTTTCCCGTTCCAGCACCGCCGCGGGAAATTCAGGCTGCTGCAGGATCCGGATGAAGAGGTCGAAGGCCTGCTCCCGCTCCCGGGTGCTGGAGAGGGTACGCAGGGTCATCCCCGCCCGGTCCGGATCGAAGCGTCCGCCCAGTTGGGCGCCCACGTCGGCGAGCCGTGCCGAGATCTGGTTCTCGTCGAGGCCACCAGCGCCCAGGCTCAACAGCCGCTGGGTCATGGCGGCACGGCCCGAGCCGGATTCGGTGTCGGTGCTGCTGCCGGCGGGGAAATCCACGCTCACGTCGATGATGGGAAGATCCCGGCTTTCCACGAAATACACCCGCGCCCCGCCGGCCGTCTGCCAGTGCTGAATGGGCAGCGCCCCCGAGGCCAAGGACGGCAGGAGTAGAGCAGCCGCTAGAGCGGCGAGGGCACGGAAGATCCTATTCCCCATGACGCAACCCCTCGGGAGGACGGGCCGGGCGGGCTTCCTCCAGGGGCTGGGGATCCAGGACCGCCACGGTGAGCCGATCATCCACCAGATACTTTTTCGCCACCGCCTGCACCTGGTCGGCAGTAACCGCTTGCAGCTTCTCGATCAGTACGTCCAGATCCCGGTAGGACAAGCCCACCATTTCCAACTGGCCGATCTGCATGGCCTGGGAGAACATGGAATCCCGGCTGTACACTTGGCTCGCCACCACCTGGGCCTTCACCCGGTCCAGCTCATCCTGGCCCACCCCCTGCTCCACGATGCGCTGCACCTGCTCTCGCAGGGCCGCTTCCAGCTCCGCCGCCGTGCGGCCTTCGCTGGGTGTGCCTTCCAGGAGAAAGAGACTAGGCCCGCGGGCGAGGAGATCGTAGCTAGCGCCGACCGATTGAGCGAGGCGGGTCTCCCGCACCAGTTCCCGGTTGAGCCGGGCCGCCGCGTAGCCGTCCAGCACGCCCGCTAGCACTTCCAGGGCGTAGGGTTCCCAGTCGTTGCGGGCGTCCCGCAGCGGCTCAGCGTGGTAACCCATGATGAGATAGGGCAGCTTGGCCGGCGCCTTGACCGTGACGCGCCGCACGCCCCGCTGGGCCGGTTCCCCCTGGGGCTTGCGCGCCGGAAGTGCCGTGGGCTTGTATTTGCCGTAATGGCGCTGCGCCAGTTTGAACACCTCCTCCGCCTTCACGTCCCCCACCACCACCAGGGTGGCGTTGTTGGGGGCGTACCAGCGGTGGTACCAGTCCCGCACGTCCCGCACGGTCATGGATTCCAGGTCGCTCATCCAGCCGATGACGGGGCGCCGGTAGGGATGAACGAGATAGGCGACCGCCATGAGCTGCTCGAACACGAGGGAGCGGGGCCGGTCCTCGGTGCGCCAGCGCCGCTCCTCCATGACCACCTTGATCTCCTTCTCGAACTCTTTCTCCGAGAGGGTGAGGTTGCGCATGCGGTCGGCTTCGAGCCGCGTGGCCAGCGGCAGCCTGGAGGCGTGCAGCATCTGGAAATAGGCCGTGTAATCGCGGCCGGTGAAGGCGTTTTCCCGCCCTCCCGCCGCGGCGATCAGGCGGGAGAACTCCCCGGCCGGAACTTTCCGGGTGCCCTTGAACATCATGTGCTCCAGGACGTGGGAAACGCCGGTCACTCCGTTCACCTCGTCCATGCTGCCGACCCGGTACCAGAGCTGGGACACCACCACCGGTGCCCGGCGGTCCTCCTTGACGATGACCTTGAGCCCGTTGTCCAGAGTCTTGGCGTAAGGGTTGGCGAGGCCCGGAGGCGAAACGGTCGTAACGATCCAGGCGATGAGCAGCGCAAGGAAGGGCTTCGTTCGCTCCATGGTTCCTAGCCTAGCGGGGGGCAATTCAATAAAATGCCGCGTACGTCGCCGCCCGCGGCACTCGTCATCGAAGTCTTCGTCAGACAGCCTACCAGAATGCTTGGTTTCTTCAAAAATCGCGAGCCGGAGGACCCGCCGCGGAAATCCCCGGGCTGGACCGAGCGGCTGCGCTCCGGCCTCAAGCGCACCCGGGAGCAGTTGGGCCGGCGCCTCGCGGGCGTCTTCGGCGCCCACGCCGCCATCGACGACGCCCTCTACGAGGAGCTGGAGACGGTGCTGCTCACCTCCGACGTGGGGGTGGCGGCCACCGCCCATCTCCTGGACGCCCTGCGGCAGCGGGTGCGCAAGCACAAGCTCACCCAGGCGTCTGAACTCAAGGAGGCGCTCAAGGAGGTGATGCTGGAGCTCCTCTCCCCCCTGGAGCGCCCCCTGGACGTCTCTTCCCACCGGCCCTTCATCGTCATGCTGGTGGGGGTCAACGGCGCAGGCAAGACCACCAGCATCGGCAAGCTCGCCCGCTACTACCAGGGTGAGGGGCGCTCGGTGCTGCTGGCGGCGGGGGACACCTTTCGCGCCGCGGCACGGGAGCAGCTAGAGGCGTGGGGGGCGCGCAACCAGGTGACGGTGGTGGCCCAAAGCGGCGGCGACCCGGCCGCGGTCATCTTCGACGCGGTGAGCGCGGCCAAGGCCCGCGCCGTCGACCTGGTGCTGGCCGACACCGCAGGACGGCTCACCACCCAGTCCCACCTGATGGAGGAGCTCAAGAAGGTGAAGCGGGTCATCGCCAAGGCGGAGCCCGGCGCGCCCCACGAGGTGCTGCTGGTGCTGGACGCCAACGTGGGCCAGAACGCCCTGGCCCAGGTGAAGGCCTTCGACGACGCCCTGGGGGTGACCGGGCTCCTTCTTACCAAGCTGGACGGCACGGCCAAGGGCGGCGCGGTGGCGGCGATCGCCCGGGAGCGGCCGATCCCTCTACGCTTCGTCGGCGTGGGCGAGGGCATCGACGACCTGCGCCCCTTCGACGCCCGGGAGTTCGTGGAGGCCCTGTTCGATTGAGCCTGATCGCCTTCAGCCGCGTCCACAAACGCTATCCCGGCGGCTACGAGGCGCTCAAGGACGTGACCCTGGCCGTCGCCCCCGGAGAGCTGGTCTACGTGACCGGCCATTCCGGCGCCGGCAAGAGCACGCTCCTCAAGCTCGCCGCCGCCATCGAACGTCCCACCAGCGGCAGCGTCATCGTGAACGGCCAGAACCTGGCGCACCTGCGGCGAAGCGCCCTTCCCTACCTGCGGCGCCACCTGGGGCTGGTGTTCCAGGACCAGAAGCTGCTCTTCGACCGCAGCGTGTTCGACAACGTGATGCTCCCCCTGGAGGTGGGCGGTTTCGATCGCCGGGAAGCGGTGCGCCGGGTCCGGGCCGCCCTGGACAAGGTGGGGTTGCTCTCCAAGGAAAAAGCCCGCCCCATCACCCTCTCCGGCGGCGAGCAACAGCGCCTGGCCATCGCCCGGGCGGTGGTCGGCCGACCCTCCATCCTGATCGCCGATGAGCCCACGGGCAACCTGGACCCGGAAAGCGCCCGCGAGATCCTGGGGGTGTTCGCCGCCTTCCACCAGGTGGGGGTCACCGTGCTGCTGGCCACCCACGACGAGGGGATTCTGGGCGCCCATCCCGGGCGGGTCATCACCCTGAAGCACGGGGCGCTTGTCTCGTGATCCGCTGGGTGCGGCAGCACGCCCAGGTGTTTCTGCGAACGCTGGCCCGGTTCATAGCCCAGCCGGTGGCGGCAGCCCTCAATGCCCTGGTGATCGGCGTGGCCCTGTCCCTGCCGGCGATGGGCTATGTCTTGCTCGACAACCTGGGCGCCGCCGCCCAAGGGATCGCCGCCCGTCCCCAGTTGAGCCTATTCCTGCGCCTGGACGCGAACGCCCAGGCGGTGGCGGACATTCAGGCCCGGCTCGAGGCCCATCCTTCCGTCGCCGCCGCGCGCTTCGTACCGAAGGAGGTGGCCCTTGAACAGCTCGCCGAGCGCACCGGGCTCCCCGAGCTCGCCTCGGCCCTGGACGGGAATCCCCTGCCCGACGCCTTCGTGGTGGACGCCCGGGCGGACCTCCCGCCCTCCGGCCTGGAGCGGCTGCGGGAAGAGCTGGCCGGCTGGCCGGGGGTGGACCATGTACAGCTCGATTCCGCCTGGGCCCGCCGGCTGGATGCCTTGCTGCGGCTGGGGAGGACCGGGATCGCCGTACTGGGGGCATTGCTGGGGATCGCCCTGGTGCTCGCTTCTTTCAACACCATCCGGCTGCAGATCCTCACCCAGCGGGAGGAAATCGAAGTCTCCAAGCTGATCGGGGCGACCGACGGTTTCATCCGCCGGCCTTTCCTCTATTACGGGGCCCTGCTGGGCCTCGCGGGCGGGGCGATCGCCTGGGGCATCGTGGAAGCCTGCCTGCGGCTATTGGAGGCGCCCGTGGCGGAACTGGCCCGGCTCTATGGCGGCTCCTTTCGCCTGGCCTCCCTGGGGTGGCGGGAGAGCCTCGCCCTCCTCGGCCTTTCGGCCGCCCTAGGCTGGCTCGGGGCGATCCTTTCGGTCTCCCGGCACCTGCGGGATATCGAGCCCCGTTAAGAACAATACTTTAATTTTTATAGACTTGGCGCCAGGACTTGCAGGAACTTTGGCGCTTGCTAGCACTCTCATGCGGTGAGTGCTATAAAATAGTCGAGTCAGAAAAGGGAGGATTTATGACCCAATCCATGGCGCTTCCCGTCCCCGTCCCCACCGCGGTCGGGAGCTTGGAAGCCTACATCCAGGCGGTCAACCGGTTTCCGGTCCTCACCCAGGAAGAAGAGATCCGGCTCGCCCGCAAGTTTCGCGACGAAGGCGACCTGGAAGCCGCTCGGCAGCTAGTCCTCTCCCATCTCCGGGTGGTGGTGGCCATCGTCCGCGGCTACCTGGGCTACGGCCTGCCCCAGGCAGATTTGATCCAGGAAGGCAACATCGGGCTGATGAAGGCGGTAAAGCGCTTCGACCCGGACCGGGGCGTTCGCCTGGTGTCCTTCGCCGTGCACTGGATCCGGGCCGAGATCCATGAATTCATCCTGCGCAACTGGCGCCTGGTCAAGGTGGCCACCACTAAAGCCCAGCGCAAGCTGTTCTTCAACCTACGCAGCTTGAAGCAGGACCTGGGCCCCATGAACCGGGCCGAGGTGCAGGACGTGGCCCGGCGCCTGGGGGTCAAGCCGGCCGAGGTGGTGGAGATGGAGACTCGCCTTTCAGGCCAGGACGTGGCCTTGGAAGCATCCCCGGACGAGCTGGACGAGGGCGCCCAGCCCCCCATCGCCTACCTGACCGATGGGTCGGAGGAGCCGGCCGCTCTCCTGGAGGCCCGGGAAGCGGAACGGCTGCGGAGCGAAGGCCTGCAGAAGGCCCTCTCCACTCTGGACGAGCGCAGCCGCCGCATCATCGAGGCCCGCTGGCTGCGGGAGAAAGAGCCGGCCACCCTGCACGAGCTTGCCGCCGAGCTCAAGGTCTCCGCCGAGCGGGTACGCCAGATCGAGCAGAAGGCGATGGAGAAGATGCGGCGCGTGATCAGCGCCACGGCCAGCGCCTGACTGGGACGGACGGGAAGAGTTCGAAAACGCCGCTTGGAGCGGCGTTTTTTTTCGTTTAGCCCGTTTGCGCCAGCAGCAGCCCCAGGTCGTGGGCCAGCACCTCGGGTCCCTGGCCATGGCTCACGTAAAGGCGAAGCCGGCCCTGGGGATCGAACACGAAAATGCCGGCGGAGTGGTCCATGGTGTAACCGCCCGGACTCTGGCCCGGCACCTTCTGGTAGAACACCTTGAACGAGCGGGCCGCCTCGGCGACGGCTTCCGGGTCCCCGGTGAGCCCCAGAAAACCGGGGTGGAAGGCGGGCACGTAGCGGGCGAGCACCTCGGGGGTGTCCCGCTCGGGATCCACCGTGATGAACAGGACCTGGACCCGCCGGGCCTGGTCTTCGGGCAATTGCTTCAGGGCCAGGGCCATCTGGGCTAGGGCGGTCGGACACACGTCGGGGCAGTGGGTGAAGCCGAAGAACACTACCACCGCCCGGCCGCGGAAATCTTCCAGGGTGCGGGGCGCCCCCATGTGGTCCACCAGCCGGAAGGCCGGCCGCATCTCGGCGCCAGTCACGTCGGTGGACTTGAACGCGGGGGCGCGAGTGCCGGAGTCGCAGCCTGCCAGCAGCAACGCCGCGCCCGCGAGCGCCCCGAGGAAGCGGAGGAACCGGCCCGGCGCGCCCATCACGGGAACCGCAGGTAGTGGTCCACCAGCAGGGCGCTGAAGAGGGCCGCCAGGTAGACGATGGAATAGCGGAACGCCTGCCGGGCCAGGCGATCGGTATAGGCGACGTAGATGCGCACCGCGTAACCGAGATAGACGGCGCCCAGCGCGAGCGCCGAGGCGAGATAGATCCAGCCGCTCATCCGGGTGGCGAAGGGCAGCAGGGACACGGCCACCAGGATCAGGGTATAGAGCAGCACCGAGAGCCGGGTGAAGCGGTCGCCGTGGGTCACGGGCAGCATGGGTACGCCCGCCTTGGCGTAATCCTGCTTGCGGTACAGAGCCAGGGACCAGAAGTGGGGCGGGGTCCAGGCGAAGATGATGAGAAAAAGGAGCAGCGCCTCGTGGGAGACCTCGCCGGTCACGGCGGCCCAGCCCAGCACCGGCGGCATAGCGCCGGAGGCGCCACCGATGACGATGTTCTGGGGCGTAAGGGGCTTGAGCAGCACGGTGTAGACGATGGCGTAGCCCACGAAGGTGGCGAGCGTCAGCCACATGGTGAGGGGATTGACCAGATGATGGAGGATGGCGAGCCCCGCCCCACCGATCACGCCGGAAAAGACCAGGGTCTGCAGAGAAGTGAGTCGACCTTGGGGCAAGGGCCGGCCGCGAGTGCGGGCCATGACCGCGTCGATCTTCTGCTCCACCAGGCAGTTCACCGCCGCCGCAGCGCCCGCCACCAGGGCGATGCCCAGGGTGCCGAACACCAGGGGCTGGAGAGGGACCGGCCCCGGCACCGCAAGGAACATGCCGATCACCGCGGTGAAGACGATGAGGGATACCACCCGGGGCTTCGCGAGCTGCAAGTACTGCTGCCAGCGGGGGAGGGGGTGCCAGGCGGCTTCACTAGCCATGGGGCAAGAACCGATCGGGGTCAATCAAAAAAAGAATTTTAGCATCGGGCAAGGCGCAACGCGTCGCCGTTCCGTCCTCGGTCTTCAACCGATGCGGGAAGCCTTGAGCAGCCGGCTCAAGTCCTTCACCATGCGCGCGGGATCCGCGTCCGCGGGGAAACGCAACACCACGTTGCCCAGGGGATCCACCAGGTAGACGTGGTCCCGCACCGAGCCCTCGGCGGGGAGCTGGGCCAGTAGCGGGCTGCCGCGGGCATCCGCCATCCAGGTGCCGTCGTAGGCCCTGCGCAGCCTCTCCTCCGGCTCGATTCCGTCGTCGATCAGCCACAGCCGCTCCACCCGGTCCATGTTCTTGCCCTGGGCGAGCCGCACCTGGCGCTGCTGGTACAGCTTGGTGCGGCAACGCTCCGGGCAGAGGCCCGAGTCCACCTGCACCAGCCACCACTTCCCTTTCAAGTCAGCCAGCCTCACCGTGCCGCCGCCCAGCCGAGGCAGGGTGAAATCGGGCAGCCGCCGGTCCGCCAGCAGCTCGCCGTAGTTGACCCGCTCCCCGGGCGGAAACAGGTAATAGGCGAGGAACGAGCCGACGAAGGGAAAGGCGCACACGGCCGCGATCAGCCACAGGGTCGTCAGGCGTCGCGGTCGGGACTCAAGGCTTTCGTTTCGCATTGAGCACGATGTAGAGCACCAGGATGGTGGCGGCGAAAGCGAACCACTGCAGGGCGTAGGCTTTGTGGCGCTCGATCCCCAGGTCGAAGGGGGGCCAGTCCCGCACCAGGCCGTCGTCCGCGGCCCCCCCCTGCCGCACCACGATGGGCAGCAGGGTATGGGGAAAGCGCTGCCGGAAGCGTTCCACATCGATGCGCTGCCATACGCGCCCTTCCGCGGGGTCGTCCGAAAGGGCCATCACCCGCTCCCGGCCCGGCATGGCGATCCCCGTCACCGTGACCGTGCCCGCCGGGGTCTTCACTTCCGGCAGCGTTTCCCTCCGCCCCGTCCCCGCCACCCAGCCCCGGTTCACCAGCACGTAGGTGTCGCTGCCCGCGATCCGCAGCGGGGTCACCACGTAGTAGCCGGCTCGGCCCCGATAGACCCGATTATCCACGTAAAAGGTTTCCCGGGCGGCGAACTCGCCGCGGACCTCCACCCGCCGCAGCTTCAGGTCTTCCGGGTGCGCCGGGGCGCCGGACAACCGCACCGGCGGCTCGCGGCTCAACCGCTCGAGCCGCAGTTGCAGCGCCTCCTTCTGAGATGCCCGGTCGAGCTGCCAGTTTCCGAGCGCCAGCGTGAGCGCGACGCCCGCCGCCGCGGCCAGGGTGGCCCACCCTGGGGGACGAAAGCTGAAAGGAACGAATTGCACGACTAGCCCCCCGTCCCGCGCCATCTTCCCGAGTCCCTCGTGAAATATCCGGGTTGGCACCGGCACTGGCCTTGGCCTAAACTGGAGTCTCGGCCCGCCAAGAAAGATCCATGAAGCTTCTAGTCATCGCGCTGGTGGCCCTCATCGTCTCCAGCCTCGGCTCGGCGCTCTATTACCTGGTCAAGGATAAAGGCCAGTCCGACCGCACCGTCAAGGCCCTCACCGTCCGGGTGGGACTTTCGGTGACCCTCTTTCTGCTCCTCATGCTGGGCTACTACTTCGGCCTCATCCCGCAACAGGGTCTCTGAGCGGCGTCCTTTCCCCGTTGCATCAAAAAAATGCCGCACAAGCGAGTGTGCGGCTTAATGGTGCTCTCCCCGCGGTCGCGGGGAGCCTCCTCCCCTCCTTGTTCAGCCGCGGCTCACAGCCAGTACACGAACACGAACAGCAGCAACCATACCACATCGACGAAGTGCCAGTACCAGGACACGCCCTCGAAGGCGAAGTGGTTGTCCGGCGTGAAGTGCCCGGCCAGAGCCCGTCCCAGGATGACGATCAGCATGATGGTGCCAATGGTCACGTGGAAGCCGTGGAAGCCGGTCAGCATGAAGAACGTCGCCCCATAGGCGCCCATGGACAGGGTCACGTTCAGGTCCCGGATCATGTGGCCGTACTCGTAGGCCTGGAACCCCAAGAAGGTGGCGCCCAGGAGGATGGTGAACACCAGGCCCCAGATGAGCTGGGAGCGGTTGTTTTTCTTGAGACCCCAATGGGCCCAGGTCACCGTGACTCCGGAAGAAAGGAGCAGCAGGGTGTTGATGGCCGGGATGCCCCACGCGCCGATGGGAGTGAACTGCTCCCTGATGCCCGGGCCCGCCACCGGCCAGCCGGGGGTGAAGTCGGGCCAGAGGAGCTTCTGGTCCATCTCGCCCAGCCAGGGCACGGACAGAACCCGCATGTAGAACAGGGCGCCGAAAAACGCGGCGAAGAACATGACCTCCGAGAAGATGAACCAGCTCATCGCCCAGCGAAAGGAAATGTCCACCTGCTTGTTGTACAGGCCGCGCTCGTTTTCCCGGATGACGGTGCCGAACCAGCCGATCATCATGTAGATCAGGATGAGGGCGCCGACGGCGAGGCTCACCCACCCGGCCGCGGCCATCTCGTTGAAAAGGAGCACCGCGCCGATGGCCATGAAAAACAGCCCGGTCGAGCCCAGCACTGGCCAATACGAAGGGGCGGGGAGGTAGTAGCCGCCTGCCTGAGTCGCCATGTTCCGTTTCTCCCTTCTTTAAAGCTCTGTTGTGTTGTTCAACCCTTGCCAGTGATCAGCCGCACCAGCGCGACCAGCGCCAGCACGAACAGTGACGCGCCGATCAGGCCGGCCACGACGAAGTGGACCGGCCTGAGATGGCTCACCTCCTCATGGGCCTGGCGCTTGCGGATGCCGAAAAAGGCCCAGAACACCGCCTTGAGAGCGGCCAGCGGACCCGCTTTTCCTTCCTTGGAGTCCCGCACAGCTCATCCCTGTCCCTGCCGAGTTGCGCCGCTCACCTGAGCAGTGGAACCCTCGATGGTGAACAAGGTGAAGGACAGGGTCACCGTGTTGACATCCGCCGGCAGCGCCGGATCGATCACGAAGACAGTGGGAAGCTTGCGCGTCTCCCCTGGCTGCAGCCGCTGCCGGGAAAAACAGAAGCATTCCAGCTTCTTCACGTGCTGCACTGCAAGCTGGGGGCCGTAGCTCGGGATCGCCTGGGCCGCCACGGTCATGTCCGTGGGGTTGGAAAGCTCGAAGGTCACCTGCACCAGCTCGCCGGGGTGGACCCGCACCCGCCGCTCCAGCGAGGCGAAGCGCCACGGCACGTCGCCGCGCACGTTGGTGTCCAGCTCCACCGTGACTATGCGGGAGGTGTCCACCTGAGTGTTCACCACCTGGTCCGGCCGCCCGACGTCCCGGATCCCGGTCACCTCGCAGAACACTTCGTACAGGGGCACCAGGGCGAAGCCGAAACCGAACATAGCGATGGCGATCACCACCAGCTTTCTCACCAGGACCCGGTTGGCTTGCGCGGTGCTCATCGGGAAAGCAGGTATTGCTTCAGCACGAAACCGAGAAAGATGGCCGCCGCGATGGACGCCAGGATGAGACCCGTCCTCAGGTTCTTCAGCGCCTGCGCCTTGTCGTCCCTCATGGGCTTCTGGCCCCGAGCGGAGCCCTCTCCCGTCACTTGATCACCGGCGGCGTCTCGAAGCTGTGGTAAGGCGCGGGCGTCGGTAGCGCCGTCCACTCCAGGCTGTCCGCCCCCTCCCACGGCTTCTCAGGAGCCTTCTCACCGCTTCGGATCGCCTTCAGCACGATGTACAGGAACAGCACCTGGGAAAGGCCGAAGCCGAAGGCACCGATGGAGGACATCATGTTGAAGTCGGCGAACTGCAGGGCGTAGTCGGGAATGCGCCGCGGCATGCCCGCGAGGCCCAGGAAGTGCTGCGGGAAGAAGGCCACGTTGAAGAAAATGATGGACAGCCAGAAGTGCCACTTGCCCAGCCGCTCGTCGTACATGCGCCCGGTCCACTTGGGCAGCCAGAAATACACCCCGGCGAAGGCCGAGAACAGAGCCCCTGCCACCATCACGTAGTGGAAGTGGGCCACCACGTAATAGGTGTCATGGAGCTGGATGTCCACCGGCGTGATGGCGAGGATCAGCCCCGTGAGCCCCCCGATGGTGAACAGGAACAAGAAGCCCAAGGCGAAGAGCATGGGCGTCTCGAAGGTGAGCGACCCGCGCCACATGGTGGCGATCCAGTTGAATACCTTGACCCCGGTGGGCACGGCGATCAGCATGGTGGCGTACATGTAGTAGAGCTGCGCTTCCACCGGCATGCCCACGGTGAACATATGGTGCGCCCACACCAGGAACGAGAGCACCGCGATGGAGGCGGTCGCGTACACCATGGAGGTGTAGCCGAACAGGGGCTTGCGGGAGAAGGCGGGGATCACCTGGGAAATGACGCCGAAGGCGGGAATGGCGATGATGTACACCTCCGGGTGGCCGAAGAACCAGAAGATGTGCTGGAACAGCACCGGGTCGCCGCCGCCCGCCGGGTTGAAGAAGTGGGTGTCGAAATGGCGGTCGGTGAGCAGCATGGTCACCGCCCCGGCGAGCACCGGCATCACGGCGATCAGGAGGTACGCGGTGATCAGCCAGGTCCACACGAACAGGGGCATCTTCATCAGGGTCATCCCCGGCGCCCGCAGGTTGAGGATGGTGGTGATGATGTTGATCGAGCCCAGGATGGAGGACATCCCCAGGATGTGGATGGCGAAGATGGTGAGATCCATGCCCATGCCGAACTGGACGGTGAGGGGCGGATACAGGGTCCAGCCCGCCGCGGCCGCGCCCCCGGGCACGAACATGGAGATGATGAGCAGCAGCGCCGCCGGCGGCAGCAGCCAGAACGACCAGTTGTTGAGCCGGGGGAAGGCCATGTCCGGCGCCCCGATCATCATGGGGATCTGCCAGTTGGCGAAGCCCACGAAGGCCGGCATGATGGCTCCGAACACCATGATCAGGCCGTGCAGGGTGGTCATCTGGTTGAAGAAGTCGGGGTTCACCACCTGCAAGCCTGGCTGGAACAGCTCGGCGCGGATGGTGAGGGCCATGACGCCGCCCACCAGGAACATGATGAAGCTGAACCACAGGTACATCGTGCCGATGTCCTTGTGGTTGGTAGTCATCACCCAGCGCAGGAGGCCGCTGGGATGGTGCTCGTGCCCATGGGCGTGACTCTCAGCGTGTCCGTGCACTGCTGCCATCTCGATCTCCTTGTCCTTGATCCCGTCCGATTGCCGAATTCGTCGCCGGCCGGCTTACTTCGCGGCAGCCGCGCTCACCTGGACCGGCTGACCGGCCGCCTTCTTCTGCTTATGCTCGGCCACCCACCGGTCGTATTCCGCCTGCTCCACCACCTTCACCACGATGGGCATGAAGCCGTGCTCCTTGCCGCACAGCTCGGCGCACTGGCCCCGGTAGATGCCGGTCTTCTCCGCCCTGAACCAGGAGTCCCGGATGAACCCGGGGATGGCGTCCTGCTTGACACCGAAGGCGGGCACGAACCAGGCGTGGAGCACGTCCCCGGCGGTGATCAGCAGGCGCACCTTCTTGCCCACGGGCACCACCATGGGGTTGTCCACCTCCAGGAGATAAGTCTCGCTCTTGGGCGCCCGCCCTTCGATCTGCTCCTTGGGCGTGGCCAGGTTGCTGTAGAAGCCGATGCCCTCGTTCAGGTAGTCGTAGTGCCACTTCCACTGGTAGCCGGTCACCTTGACCGTCATGTCGGGCGCGGAGGTGTCCTTCATCTCGATCACGGTCTTGGTAGCCGGGTAAGCCATACCCACCAGGATGAAGAAGGGGATGACGGTCCAGATGATCTCGACGGTGGTGTTTTCGTGGAAGTGGGCCGCCTGGTGGCCCGCCGCCTTGCGGTGCTTGAACACCGCGTAGAACATGAAGCCGAACACCACCACGAAGATCACCACGCAGATGGCGAGAATGATGGTATGCAAATCGTAGATCTGGGCCGCGATGGGGCTTTGGGGCGGCTGCAGGTTGTACTTGGACGGCCCGAGGGTGGCGGCGAGCGCAGCCGATGGGGCGAATGCGAAGAAGCCGCCCCCGAATAGTTTTCTCTTCATTGTTTTGCCCATGTACCGAAAAATTTGAATATTACCGTTTCGCGAGACGCAATTTCAATTCTCGCGCGAGCTCGCGCCGCCGCTCTTGCGGCAGATGGCGTCCTACCTCCACCAGCCGCCCGTGGGAACGGAGCCACACCCGGGGTACCGCCAGGACCGATTCCGGTTCCACCACCACCACCTGGACCCAGTGGCGGTTGAACTGCACCGAGTGGCGGCTGCCGGCGCGCACGGTCTCCACCCTCACCGTGTCGCCGGCGATCACGATGGTTTCGCAGTCCCCCTCGTGGCGGGCGATCTCGCGGAAAGCGAGGAACAGAATCGCCAGCTCCATCCCGGCGAAAGGCACGATCGGCCACGCCCCCGCCGCGGCGAGTCCGCCGGCGATGCCCAAGGTAAGGGCGGCGATCGAGCAGAGCGCCCAGCGCCGCGCGACGGGCGGGAGGGAGGCGTTCCGCTTACAGACGACGGAAAACTCCGCTTCGTTGGAGAGGGCGAAAGCCATTTGCTCGGATCGCAGCCGCGGGCCCGGGCCGGAACCGGTCGAGCCTGCGGGCAAATTCTCGTTTTGGACGTTATCCAAAAGTAGCATGGCTGCACCCGCCGTGGCAAGGAAACGCATGGGCTCTGCATGGGCTCCAATGCTTGATTTTCCTGCCAAAACGGCTATTCCCAGGGCGGCGGCAACCTCAAGAAGCGCGCCGCCGCCTGGGGATCCGGCTGCGGGAGCGCCGGGACCACGCCGAGGCACGGCGCCCCCAGGCGTTCTTCCAGAGCAGCCACGTTGTCGTGGAAGGCGGCCATGGCGGGATCGAGGGTGTTGGCCACCCAGCCCGCTAGACGCAAACCCCGGGCCCGGATCGCCTCCCCGGTGAGCAGGGCGTGGTTGAGGCAGCCCAGCCGCATGCCCACCACCAGGATCATGGGGAGCGCCAGCCGGACCGCTAAGTCGGCGGTATCCCAGTCCGAGGCCAGGGGAACCCGGAAGCCGCCCACCCCTTCCACGATCACCCCCTCCGCCTCCCGCGCCAGGTGGCGGAAGGCTTCTAGAATCGGCTGCGGCCGAATCTCCACGCCCTCCGATCGAGCGGCGAGATGGGGCGCGATGGGCAAGGCCAGGGGATACGGGTTGATCAGCGCCCGGGGGAAGGGGCGGCCGGAAGCGTCCGCCAGGGCTTCCACGTCGGGGGAGCGGCCGTCTTCGCAGCCGGCGGCCACAGGCTTCATCCCCGCCACCGACCATCCCTTCTCCCGCAGCCGGTGCACCAGGGCACAGGCCACCAGGGTCTTGCCGACTCCGGTGTCGGTGCCGGTGACGAAGAGACCGCGTCCCATGACCGCGGAAGCGCCGGCGCTCATGTCGGCCTTCGGGGTCTGATCTCGATCACCGCCCGCCCGCCCGCGGAAAGCCGCGGCGCCCGCTGCCAGGCATGGCCGTACACCACCTCGAAGGTGGCCGGCAGCCGGCCGTCCCGCCGCAGGGCTTCGTAGCGCGCCTGGGCCTGGCGCCATTGGTTCTTGCCCATGAGCCCGCGGCGGCGGCCCTCCGTGGCATTGTGGGCACCGATCGCCTTGAGGTCGCGCAGGATCTGCCCGAACTCGGCGTAGGCGACGGTGATGAACTCCATGTCCATCACCGGGTCGGCGAAGCCGGCGCGCACCAGGGCGTCGCCCAGGTCGTGCATGTCGATGAAGCGGCTCACGTGGACGTAGCCGTCCACGCCGGCGAAGGCCTGCCGCAGCTCCTTGAGCGTGTCGGGGCCGAAGGTGGTGAACAGGAAAAGCCCCCCCGGCCGCAACACCCGCCGCACCTCGGCGAACACCCGCGCTGGGTCGTTGCACCACTGCAGGGTCAGGTTGGACCAGACCAGGTCCAGGCTGGCCCCCGCCAAGGGCAGGCGTTCCAGGTCGCCGCACACCCGCTCCGGCAGCGGATCCCGCCCGGGAAGAAACCGCCGCCAGCCGCCCCGGCGGGTCTCGATCTTCCTGAGCATGTTGAGCGCCAGGTCCAGGGCTACCAGGCGCGCCTGGGGATAGCGGCGCTTGAGGCCCGGGAGCGCGTAGCCCGTGCCGGTGCCTGCGTCCAGCACCGTGCGCGCCTCCAGCTTGATGTAGTCCAGGCGCGCCAGCAGGCGTCCGGCCACTTCCCGCTGCAGCAGCGCTGCGGCCTCGTAGCCGTCGGCCGCCCGCTCGAAGGCGCGGCGCACCGCGCGCTTATCGATGCGGTAGAGGAAATCGGTGGGACTCGCCATAAACCTGCTCGATGAAACGCTCGAAGAGGGCGGTGCACGTCTCCGGTTCGACAAGGAATGGGGCGTGCCCGCCGCCGGGCACCCGGGCGAGCCGGGCCCGGGGGAGCCGGGAAGCGAGCCACGCCCCCGCTGCCGCGGGAACGATTTCGTCCGGCTCCCCATGGATCACCTGGACCGGACAGCCCACCCGGGCGACGAGGGGGCGCAGGTCGTTGTCCCGGAGAAACTTAAGTCCCGCCGCCAGGGCCTCGGCCGCCGGCCGGGGACCCGCTCCCTGGACGGCGCGAAGCTTCTCCACCAGGGCGCGGGGGCGGGCCGCCCCGCGGGCCATGAGCACCAGGAACCGCTCCAGGGTGGCGTCGGGATCGCGGGCGAGCCCCGCCTCGAATCGGTCCAGCACCGCTCCCGCGACCCCCTGGGACCAGTCATGGCCCGCCACGAAGCGGGGGGTGGCGCTCACCAGCACCAGCCCGGACACCCGCCCGGGGCGAGCCACGGCCAGGGCCAGGGCGAGCTGGGCGCCCAGGGACCAACCGCCCACGACGGCGCCCGGGGGAACCACCTCCCCCAGCGCCTCCACCCACTCCGGCCATTCGCCGGGCAAGGGGTCACTCTTCCCGTGGCCCGGCAGGTCCACCCGGTGCACCCGGGCCTGCCGTGCCAGGGCGGCGGCCAGCGTTTCCCAGACGCCCTCGTGCAGCCCCCAGCCGTGGAGTAACACCAGGTCCGGCCCCCGGCCACAGCACGTCACATGCAGCCGATCCTTCATTGGGCAAGCTCCCCGGACGCAGGTACAGCCAGCTCCCGCCCCGCCTGGACCAGGGCCTCCGCCAGCCGATCCACGTCCGCCTCTCCATGGGCGGCAGACAGGGAGATGCGCAGCCGGGCGGTACCCGGGGGCACGGTGGGGGGACGAATCGCCGGAACCAGGATTCCCAGGCGAGCAAGGATCCGGCTCGCCGCCAGGGCGAGGGCGTTGTCCCCCAGGACCAGGGGCTGGATCGGCGTTTGGGAGGCCATAAACCGCCAGGGCCCGGTAGGCAGGCGGCGGCGCAGCCGGGCGACATGCTCTCGGAGCCGGGCCCGGCGCTCGTCGCCGCCCTCGATCAAGCGCAGGCTCTCGAGGAGGGCGCAGGCGAGGAGCGGCGGCAAAGCCGTGGTGTAGATGTAGGGACGGGCCCGCTGGATTAGGGTCTCCACCACCGCGGCATCGCCCGCGACGAAGGCGCCGAACACCCCAGCGGCCTTGCCCAGGGTACCCATGTAGACGATGCGGGGGGAACGCAGGCCGAAATGGGAGAGCGTCCCCCGGCCTCTTTCGCCCAGCACACCGAAACCGTGGGCGTCGTCCACCACCAGCCAGGCGTCGAATTCTTCGCACAAGGCGAGGAGCTGCGGCAGCGGCGCCAGGTCCCCGTCCATGCTGAACACGGCGTCCGTCAACACCACCCGGGGCCCGCGGTGGGCGCCGGCGAGCAGCCGCCGGAGGGCTTCCGCGTCCCCATGGGGGTAGCGCTTGAACCGGGCCCGGGAAAGGAGTGCCGCGTCGTTCAAGGAGGCATGGTTGAGCCGGTCGGCGAACACGGTGCCCCCCCGGCCGGCGAGGGTCGCCACCACCGCCAGATTGGCCATGTAGCCCGTGGAGAAGAGGAGCGCCGCGGGCAGCTCGACGAACTCGGCCAGGGCCTCTTCGAGGCGATGATGGGCGGCGCTGTGACCGCTCACTAGATGGGAGGCGCCCGCCCCCACTCCGTAGCGTTCGATCCCCTCCCGGGCGGCGCGGGCGACGCCCGGATGGTGGGCGAGCCCCAGGTAGTCGTTGCTGCAGAATGCCAGGTACTCGACCCCGTCGATGACGAGCCGGGGACCCTGGGCCGCCTCCACCCGAAGCCGCCGGCGCTTGAGCTGCAGGGCCTCCAGCTCCGCCAGTTCTCGCCCCAGCTCCGCAAGCCCGGGGAAAGGAGCGACGGTCGGATCCATGCAACGAGCCATCCGGTGGGCGCCTTCCAGCGCCCGTCAGGAGAGGGCCTTAAGCCCCAGCTTGGCGAACAAGGCCTGGTCCCGCTCCACCTGGGGGTTGCCGGTGGTGAGCAGCCTTTCGCCGTAGAAGACGGAATTCGCGCCCGCGAAAAAGCACAGGGCCTGCACCGGCTCGGGCATGGTTTCGCGCCCGGCGGACAGGCGCACCCACGCCTTGGGCATGGTGATGCGAGCGCAGGCGACGGTACGCACGAACTCGAGGGGATCTAGCGCCTCGGTGCCGTACAGGGGCGTGCCCTCCACCTGCACCAGGGCGTTGATGGGCACGCTCTCGGGATAGGGGTCCAGGCTGGCGAGCTGGGCGATCATGCCCGCCCGATGCTGCCGGCTCTCCCCCATGCCCACGATGCCGCCGCAACAAACCCGGATGCCGGCGGAGCGCACCCGGGCCAGGGTTTCCAGCCGCTCGGCCTGGGTGCGGGTGGTGATGATGCGCCCGTAGAACTCCGGGTCCGTGTCCAGGTTGTGGTTGTAATAATCGAGCCCCGCCGCCCGCAGCCGCTCCGCCTGTCCCTCCTTCAGCATCCCCAGGGTGACGCAGGTTTCCAGGCCCAGGGCCTTCACCGCGCTCACCATCTCGGCGACCCGTTCCAGGTCCCGGTCTTTCGGGCCGCGCCAGGCGGCCCCCATGCAAAAGCGGGTCGCACCCTTGGCTTTCGCGGCGCGGGCCGCGGCCACCACGTCGGGCAGGGAGAGAAGCTCCTGTGCCGCGAGGCCGGTCGCGTAGCGCACCGACTGAGGGCAATAGGCGCAGTCCTCGGGACAGGCGCCGGTCTTGATGGAAAGGAGCGTAGAGAGCTGCACCTGGTTCGGATCGAAATGCCGCCGGTGGACCCGCTGGGCTTCGAACAGCAGGTCATTGAAGGGCCGCTCGAACAGGGCGAGCACCGCTTCCACCGACCAGGCGGGGCGCTGCTGCGCCGCGGTGGAGGAAACCGTCATGGGCTGGGACATGGCTACCGTTGTGGCGGGAAAGAAGAAGCTTTTAAATTTCCCGCAGTATCGGTTCCGGGACGGGAGGCTGTCAATTTTTCTTCCCAGATTTTTGAACAGCCTGGCGCAGGCTTTGCGCCGCGCCGCAGCCGAGGCCTGCCTCCTCTGCGGCGGCGCGACCCGGGAGGGAAACCCCTGTCCGGCCTGCCGGCGGACCCTGCCCCTGCTCCCCTCCCCCCGCTGCCCGGTCTGCGCCGTCCCGGCGCCCCAGGCTGCCGCCTGCGGCGACTGCCTGCGGCGCCCGCCGGCTTTCGACGCCGCAGCGGCCCTCCTGGAATACCGGTTCCCGGTGGACGCCATGATCCGCCGCTTCAAGTACCAGGGAGACTTGGCCGCGGGCCGGGCGCTGGGGAGGCTGCTGGCCGAGCACGTGGCTCCCCTGCCCTCCCCCGACCTCCTGATCCCCATGCCCCTGCACCCGGCTCGGCTCAAAGTCCGGGGATTCAACCAGGCGGCGGAGCTGGCCCGGGAAATCGCCCGCGGCACCAGGGTCCCGGTGGCCATGGACCTGTGCGCCCGCCACCGGGACACGGCCGAGCAGGCGCGGCTTTCCATGGGGGAGCGGCGCAGGAACGTGCGGGGGGCGTTCTCCTGCGCCCGGGACCTGGACGGGGCGGACGTGGCGGTGGTGGACGACGTGCTCACCACCGGCGCCACGCTCAATGAGCTGGCCCGGCTGCTCAAGCGCCGAGGCGCCGCCCGGGTGCGGGCCTGGGTGGTGGCGCGGGCGGTGCCCAATTGGGCCGGAGAGGCCTAATTCGAGGGTAACTGCCCCAGCCGCTGCTCGACGAAGGTGGCCAGTTCGGCGCTCAACTGGCGGCTCGCCCGGGCCTGCTCGAAGGCGGCACGGGCCTCCGCGTGGCGGCCGTCCGCCTGAAGGGCGAGGCCCATGCCCAGCAGCCACACGCCGGTGCCAGGGGCAATCTGCAAGGCGCGGGCGTAGCGCTCCGCGGCTTCCCGGTGCCTCCCCGCCCGGTGCAAGAGCGCCGCGAAGAAGGCTTCGAACTCCGCCGAAGCTCCCCCATAAGGGGCCGCCGCCGCCAGGGTGTCCAAGGCGGCGGCGGTGGCGCCCCGCTCCACCTGGATCCGGGCAAGCGCGGTGGCGAAGCCGATCTGGCGCGGATTGAGGGCCAGCCCCTCCGCGAGGGCGCTTTCCGCCTCGGCCAGCCGGTTGCCCGCCAGCAGCAGCGCCACCAGACTCTGGCGGGCCGTCTCGTGGCGGGGATTGCGCTCCAGGGCGGACCTGAAGGCGTCCATCGCCTCCCCATCCCGATGCCGCTGCAACGCGGCGAGCCCGCGGCGGAACTCGTTTTCCGCCTGTTCCTCGGGCGTGGGGGGCCGGATCTTCTTGTCGATCGAAGGGGGGGCCTGGGGCGTGGGCTCGCCGCCGGTCTTTTCGGACGCGGGCGCCGGCGGGCTGGATCCGCCCCCAGGGGCCGCGTCTTCGCCCGTCGGGAGAGCCGCCGCGGGCAGCGGTAAGGATCGGGGCGGCTGGGCACCTTCCCGGGAGGCTGCCGGGGGGGAAGCGGCCCCCGATGGCTTCGTTCCCGGACGAGCCCCTTCTCTCGCTTGTGGGGCGGGCGTGGGGCTTGCCGCCTGCTCGGGCGGGCCCGAATCGTCGGCCGGCCTCCCGGCGGCCTGAAGCCTCGCCTCCTGGGCCCCTTCCCCGGAAGCCTCGGCCTCCGAGGAAGGGGCGGCGGATGCCGGTTCCGAAGACGGCTCCGGCGCTCCTATGACCTGGACGGCCGCCATGCTCGCCTGGGAAGGCCGGGCCGCGCCCCCTTCCGCCGGTCCCGGCGCCGGCCGGGTCCAATACAGCGTCATGGCGACCCCCCCGATCGCCCCCGCCGCCAGCAACACTCCGACCCCTAGCCAGGGACGCCGCGGGCGGGGGGGCACGGCGCGGATCTCCGGCTCGAAGGCCGCTGGCCGGGCTTCCCCAGACCGGCGCTCCAGGTCCGCCAGCATCTGGTTGATGAGGCTCATGCCAGCCACATCCAGGTGAGCCCGCCGAGGGAAAGCAACGCCCCCGTGGCCACGGGCCAGGCGCGGCGCGCGAAGCCCCGGGCCGCCGCCGGGGTATCCAGGGCGGCACGAACCACGGCACCCGCCGCGACGGCGCGGCGCCCCTTCCCGTAGGCCACCATCATGGACTTGTGGGCCAGGATGTTGAGGAGTCGGGGCACACCGCCGGAGAAGGCGTGCAGCAGCCCCACGGCGGGGGCAGTGAAGACCTCTCCGCCCTGATAGCCCGCCACCTGCAGCCGGTGATTCAGGTAGCGGCGGGTCTCTTCGGGGCTCAAGCCCTTGAGCCGGTACTGGAACGTGATCCGCTGGCGCAACTGCCGCACCGAGCGGTCCTGCAGGTTTTCGTCCAGCTCGGGCTGGCCGAACAGTACCACCTGGACCAGCTTGCGCTTCTCGGTCTCCAGGTTGGTGAGCAGGCGCAGCGTCTCCAGAGTCTTCAAGGGCATCGCCTGGGCCTCGTCCAGGCATACCAGTACCCGCTTCCCCGCCCTGGCGTAGTCGAGCAGCGCGTGGGTCAGGGCCCGGATCAAGCGAGTGCAATCCCCCTCGCCCGGGATCTGGACCTGGAAATCTTCCGCCAGGGTCTGCAACAGGGCCTGGGAATCGAGGTGGGGATTGGGGATGTAGGCGGTGACGAATTGGCGCCCCAGGGAAGCGAGGAACTTGCGGGCGAGCAGGGTCTTGCCCGTGCCCACTTCGCCCGTGATCTTGATGAAGCCCTCCCCGGTGCCGGCCGCCACCAGCAGGGTGTTGAGCGCTTCCTGGTAGGTGGAGCAAGCGAAGAAGAAGCTGGTGTCCGGCGTCAGCCCGAAGGGCAGCTCCCGCAACCCGAAGTGGGCCTCGTACATGTCACCTGGGCTGCGGCTGCCGGGCGGAGGACTCCCAGGGCGCAGGCCCCCCTTCCCCCTTGGTCCCGAACACCTCGGACTTCCCGCCCCAGGAGAAGCCCCGGTCCAGCTTCTCCAGCCGCGCCCGGCTCTCCCCCAGCTCGCCGACCCATTCCTGGTCGCTCTTGATGATGGTGGGCTTGAGCAGGATCACCAGCTCCCGCTTGGTGGAACGCTGCTGGGTCTGGCGGAAGGCGGCGCCCAGGAACGGGATGTCGGACAGGCCCGGCACCCCGGAGCGTTCCTCGGTCTGGGTCTGGGCCATGAGGCCGCCGATGGCCACGATCTGCCCGTCCTCCACCCGAACGATGCTGTCGGTCTCCCGGATCTGGCTGCGGGGCACGGGGATGCGGATGGTACCCAGGGTGCCCGACAGATCGATTTGCCGCTCGATCTGCTGCACGTCGCTCACGGAAGGATGGATGTGCAGGGTGATCATGTTGCGCTCGTCGATTTGGGGTGTAACGTCCAGGGCGATACCCGAGAAGAACGACTGCAGGGTCACGGTGGGCGTGGTGGTGGTGGCCGTGCCGGTGGTGGTGGTGGAGCTCACGTTAGTGACGAAAAGCTCGTCCTGACCCACCTTGAGCACCGCCTTCTGGTTGTTCAGGGTGGCGATGCGGGGGCTGGAGAGCACGTGGACGTTGCCCTGGGTTTCCAGGAAGGACAGCAGGGCGGCGAAGCTGCCGGTCTGGAACGCCAGGCTGAAGAGGCCGCCCGCCGTCCCCGGACGGACGAGATCCACCCCGGGGAGGGCGCTCACGGCGGGATTCTGGATCGTGGTGACCCCCGTCGCCGGGTCGGTGCTGAAGGTGGCGCCCGTGTTGAGGCTTCCGTTCGGGCGCAGGAGGGTTCCCGGGGCGAGTTGGCCCGCGGAGAGTCGGCCGTCGTTGGCCCGGAACGCCGCCCAGTTGATGCCGGCTTCATAGCCGTCGTTGAGTTCCACCTCCAGGATCTTCGCCTCCAGCACCACCTGGCGCTCCACGTTGAGCCGGGACGCCTTGAGGAACACCTCCACGTTCTTGAGCTCCTCCGGCATGGCGCGCACCACCACCACCCCCGACTGGGGGCTCACCACCACGCTGCGCCCCTCGCCGCTACCCACGATGGCGTTGAGGGCCGCGGTCAGCTCTTTCCAGAAATCGGACTCGGATCGGGTGGTGACTTCGCTGCTCTTGATCGCCGGGGCGGCCAGCCCGGGCAGAGTTACCGCCGTGGACTGGGGCGTGAACAACGGCCCGGGGGCAACACCCTGGATCGCGCTGGAGCTGACGGTGGTCTCCGAGGCGCCCCGCCGCACCCCGGTGAGGTAGCCCACGCGAAACACCTTAGTTCGCACTGTGAGCGGGTGGATCACGATGCGGTTGCCCTCCAGGGTGTACTCGTAACCGTAAAGGTCCCGGATCGCGTCCAGAGCCTCCCGCACCGTGACGTCGCGCAGGTTCACCGTCAGGGTTCCCTTGACCTCGGGGTGAACGAGCATGTTGTAGCGGGTGCCCGAAACGATGGCCATGAACACCTGGGCCGCCGGCGCGTTGGTCACCGCCAGGTCGAAGCGCGGTTCCTCCGGGGCCGGAATCGCCTTCGGCACTTCGATGGTGAGGGAGGGCAGCAGGGCCCGCTCCACCGCCTCCGGCGTAGCGGGCTTGGGCCGCTCCCCGGCGGCCCGCTTCAGCTCCTCCAGCATGACGTCATAGGTGGTGCCGTGCTTGGGCGGCGTGGTAGAGCACCCTCCCAGCAGCAGCGCCGCCGCGGCGAGCGTGGCTGCCAGCGCTCTCATCGTTTCTCTCCCCCGATTTTCCCCCTCGGCCGGCTTCTGACCGACCAACTGACGTCGGGGGCGCCTCCCCCCTTCTCCGCAAATCGCTTTTCCACTTCCGGGAAAAGCCGCAACTCGCGCCTTCCCTCCGGGCTCTGCAGGGTCACCGCGGCCTCGTCGATGGCCACGACCCGGGCGTCCCGGTAGCGGCCGCCCAAGGATACCCAGGTTCCGCTGATGAGGGCCGCCCGGCGCCCGGGGGAAACCAGCACCGACTGGAGCACCGGCGCCTCCGGGGCGCGGGCGTTCCCCGCCTCCCCCGCCGCAAGCGCCGCCGGCGGGCGGGTGGGATCGGGAAGCTCCTGGGCGCAGAGCTGGAGGGCCGGGCCCGCCGCCAGGAGAAAGGCGCCGGCGCGCAGAAGGCGCATCATCCCTGGGCTCAGATCACCAACCATGTCCGCTCCATGCTCAAGGTGTACACCGTGAGGGTCAGGGTGCTCACCGGGTACTTATCCACCGCAAGCTGCAGACGCCCCCAATACATGCGCCACGGCAGCCGCTCCAGTTCGGTCACGTAGCGCAGCAGGTCCGAGTAGCTGCCCCGCACCGAGATCTCCACCCCGTGCCGGTACAGCCGCTGGGGACCTTCGCCGCCCTGGGCCTGGAGGCGCAGCGGGTTTTCCGCTGTCCCCTGGGCCGGATTGGGATCGGCGAGGTCGACTGGAGGCAAGGTCGTCAAAGAAACGAGCTGCAAGCCCCGATTTCTCTCCAGCACTTCCCGCAGCAGCCGGGCGATACGCTCGGCGGGCACCAGGTGGGATTGCCGGTTCTGCAGGGAGGCCTCGAGGGCCTCAAGCTCTCGCTTCAGGGCAATTAGCCGCTGCCGGTTCGAACGATCTGGGTCGGCCGCTTCCCCTCGGGCGAGGACCTCGATCTTCCGCTGGATATCCTCAATCTCCCGGGTGTGGGACTGAAGGCGCTGGGCAAGCTGGCGGTTTTGCGCCATGACCGGCTCCAGCAAGACCAGGTAAAAGAGGAATACCATCGCCCCGAGCAGGGCGACCAGCACGTACAGGCGTTCCCGCTGGGGCAAAGCGTCGATGCGCGCCGCTAAGGCTTGCCATCGAGTCCTCATCGCCCTACCTCCTTAATCGGCGCCTTCGAGCTCAGCTCGAAGGCGAGGAACCGGACCGTGGCGTCATGTCCTGCCGTGCTGCCGGCCGCCTCGGACTTGGGCGCCTGAATCTCAAGCGCTTCGAAGCTCCGCCCGCGCATGGCCGGCTCGGCGTTGAGCCGCTCCAGGTACAGAGGCAGAAGCTTGGGCTCCAGCACATGCCCGCGGATCACCAGCTCCGTGCCTGCCCCGGAAACGACGAATCCGGTGAGCCAGAGCCCGTCGATCGCCTGGCGCGCAAGGGCCCGCATGTATTCGGAATAGCCCTCGGCGTCGCCCAGGTCCCGGCCCTCCAGGGTCTGCTCGAGTGCCTGGTACTGCCTGAGCCGAGCTTCCGCCGCCTTCAGCTCTTCTTCCAGCAGCTTGCTCGTCCCCCCCGGCGCCGAGCGCTCGGAGAGCTGCTGCAGCCGGCCGCGCTCGGCGGCAAGGGCCTGCTCGGCCCGGTCGGCAGCCTGAGCGAGCCGCGCCTGCTCCATTCGCAGGTAGCCGTACAGGGCGGTGCCCGCGAGCAGCAGGAGCCCCAGCGCCCGCAGCATGAAAGCCGCGGAGAAGGGCTTGCGCCGGGGCGCAAGGAGCTCGGGCTTGAGCAGGTTGATCTGCTTCATGCGTGTCCCACCTCATCCCGCAGGGCCGCGCCCAGGACGTGGAAATGGGCGCACTGCTCGGTAGGATCGGCCAGCTCGGGGACCGCGGAGAAGTCCATGAGCTGCGCCAGGTCCAGGGTCGTCACCGGAATGCCCAGGCTCTCCGCCAGGAATTCCCGCAAGCCCACGGGGGCGGGCAGGGGGCCGAGCAAGAGCTTGTCCAGGGCAATGAAAGGAAGCTGGCGGTCCACGTGATCCAGGGAACGCTGCAGCTCCAGGGCGACCCGCTCCCGATGCTGCCGGGCGCGTGCCTCGTCCGCATCCTGGAGTTCCCCCAGGGTCACCTCGATGCGCCGCGCGAGGTAAAGGTCGCCGCCCTGGCTGACGGTGAAGAGCCCGCCGCTGCCGTCGAAGGCGAGAAGGGCGACGGCGCCCGCGGGCTCATGGAGGGTTGCCAGGTTGCGCTGGGCCATCTCGGGAATGTCGATCACCCGGAGGGGCACCTTCGCTGCCTTGAGCCGCAGCAACCGCTCCTTGAGCCGTGGGGTGCGGGCGGCGACCGCGTACACCGCCTTGCCCCGGCCGGAGGCGCTCCGGGCGGGGATCTCCAGCACCTCCACCGTGGCCTCCTCGACCGGATAGTCGAGGAGATCCTTGATCCGCCAGCGGATAGCGGCCCCCAGTTCTTCCGCGGGCACGTTAGGCGCCTCCACCAGGAGCATCTGATACTCGCCCGGCTCCAGCAACAGGGTGCAGGTCCAGCGACGAAGCTGGGCTTCTTTGCACACCCGTTCCAGGGAGGCCCCATTCCCATCCAGCGGAAAACCGTCACAGCCAAAGACGACCGGCCGATGACCGCCGGCGGGACGGGTCACCTGCACCAGTTGCAGGCCCGAGGGACTCACGAAGCGCAACGCCGCCCACCCTTGCGTCCGGCCGTTTCGGTTGAAAAATCCGCCAATCATCTGTTTATGATAACTGTGCACTTAAAAATAAATCAATAACTCATTGTTGCTTTGTGATTTTTTCCTGCCAGTCGCGCTGCATTGCAAAATTTCACAATTCTAGCCCCGCCTTTTCCCATTTCGCCCTCTTAGTAGCTCTCCCGCAGGTCGATGAGCCGCGCGCCCGCCTTGTACTGGCCGAAGCTCGCGCGGGCGGCCGGATCGTCGTCGTAGGCCGTGCCGGCGTTGGCATCGGGGTTCGCCCCATCGTCCCAGCGGCCGCGCAGGTAGCTCTTTCCTTCGGCGGCGAGATCGACGCGCAATAGGACGCTCCCGAAGTTGCCGGCGCCGGGCCTGGTGAGCTTGAGATTTCCCACGCCGCCGGAGAAAACAAGGGTGGGCGCGGGCGCCACGCTGGTCTCGCCGGCGTTCAAGTTCCCTTGATAGCCGGAGAGCAACACGTGGGCCGCGGCAAGGCGCGTGCAGCCGTCGTCGGCGTTGGTGACGAAGCCGACCCCGTTCCAGTGCTCGACCCGGATCGGGATGGGCAAATCCAGGAGCTCCGAGCCATAGGCGTTGGCGAGCCGCAGCCGGCCGAACCGCACCCGGGTCTGCCCGACCTTCACGTGGTCGTTGCCGCCCGCCCCGTCCACGTCCAGGTCGAGATCCGCCGGCCGCAGGGCGGTGCCGTCGCTGTCCTGGGGGGCAATGCCCAGCTCGAAGACTTCGAAAGGCCCGTCCGGGTTGTCTGGGCTTGCCCGGCGCAGCGCCAACCGCGCACTGACCGTCGCCTCTCCCGCCACGAAACTGCCGCTCACGCTGCCGAGATCGAGGCGTGGGGTGAGGTTGACCGCGCCGTCCCGGGCGCCGAAGCCGAGGGAAGCGGGCGAGCCTACGGGATCCAGCTTGGCGTAGCCGCTGGCGGTGGTGTAGTTCTGGGTCACCGCGCCCGCCGCGTTTTTCGCCGAGAGCTTGAAACCCGCCTCCATGGCCTCGTTCATGTAGGTGAAGTTGGAGGCCACACTGCAGCCTGCCGCGATCCGGTTGGTGAGGCTAGCGTTGGTCACCGTGAAGTACTTAGGACGGAAGCGCCCGACGTAGCCGCCCGTGGGGCCGCTGCCGTCCAGCCCGCTATTGCCGGTGACCTGAAGGCCGGCCACCAGATAGTCGGACGCAGCCGCCGCGAAGAACGCGTTGCCCGCCTCGGTGTAGCACCAATCGGACAGGGTGGCCGCCCCCCCGGACCAGGCGGCGGCCGGCGCTGTGGCTGTAGCCGAGCATCCCGCGCCCCGCGCCACCGCCCCCAAAGCCATTCCCGGCAAGTTGGCGGAGACGCTCACGACCACGTCCGCGGCGAAGTTGGGCGTCAAGCCGTTGTCGGTGATGTCGGCGCCCGGGAGGGGACGGCCCGTGCCGTCGTCTTCGGCGGCTGCCCACCGGTAGGCCGCGACAGTCATGACGAATGGATCGCCGGCGGCCGCCAGCACGGGGCTCGCCGGGCTCGTGCCGTGCTGGATGGAAGTGGCGGCATTGGCCCCGCGAAAAGCAAGTCCGAAGGGGCGAGTAGCGAAGGCGTTGCTCGCTCCTTGTACGTAGGCACCCGATGGGGGCGGCGGCAAGGCCCGGCGGAACTGCAGCCGGATCTCTCCCGCGTCGGCATAACTGAAGCTAAAGGGTGCCTCGGCGTTGGCCGTCGTGAAGCGGAAGTTGACGCTGGCTGGATACCCTCCGTTGGGCACGAAGGAAGCGGTGTTGCCGCTCGATGCGGCGGTGGCGAGGGTGACCGGCTGGGTGCAGGTGGCGGGGTTGACGCACTGCGCGCCCACTTCGATCGCCACCTCGGATCCGCTCGGAAATAGGCTCACGCAGGCACCGGTTTCGGTGTCGGTGCGGATCGCCTGGAGATAGAGCGCCTGGGCGCCCGCCCCCACATTGGAAGGTTTCCCGGCGATCTGGGTGCCGATCGCCAGCGGCGCGTTGGCGCCGTTGCTCACCCGCAACGCCGACTCCACGAAGGCGATGGCCGGATCCTCCGTTCCACTCTCGGTAACGCCCGCGTTGTCAAGAAGGTTGACCGAAAGGGTGCTAACCGTGGTCAGTCGCAACCGCACCGTGAAGCTCGATTCGTTTCCCGGCCACACGTAGGCGGCCACGCCGTTGTTGGCTCCCGAAGGACTCCAGGCGCCGCTGCCGGACACCAACGTGGGCTGCCATACCCCGGTGCCGCTGGAGGTGGAAAGGGCGAGCACCCGCCCCGCCGGGGGGCTGACCGGTGCATGGGCGGCATCGTGCCCGCGGATGGTGACCTCGGCGTAATCGCAGGTCGCCACCGAGGTGTTGAGGGCGCTCACCGCGTAGTGGTGAAGGGTGATCGCCGGCCGTAGGGCGAGCATATGGGTCGCGCCGGTATCCGGCGCCGGCGGATTGGCTAGGGTGGCGGTCCGCGTACCCGTCGCCCCCGCCGCCGAGCGCGGCTCGTAATTCATCTCCAGGGCAAGGCCAAGGTCGTCAGAAACGGGCAGCGAAGCGATATCCACCGTCTCGGTCATGCCGGCGGGGGCCGTCCAGATGCCCGAGGAGTTCACAGTATGGCTGCTCACCAGCATGGTCTCGGCGATGGCCCCGGTATCGATACTGGGCGCCGTATGGTTAGAGGAGAAGCCCGTCGCCTGTCCCGCCTCGGCGACCAGGGGATTCGCCGTGTCCACGCCGGAAAAACTCAGGATGCCGCCCACGGCCCCGGTGTGGACCGGGGTGCCGCCGATCACCCAGGTATAGCTCGCCGGCTCCGCGTTTCCTGCGACCCGCCGATAGACGTAGAGACGATTGCCGAATCCCCCCGTGCCGCCGCCGGTGGCCTGATCGACTGCGCTCACGAGCGTCCAGCCGCCGGGCGGATTGACCGTCACCGTGCATGCGCCGAGGATCAAGCTGCTGCAGGGGCGAACCGAGAGGCTCGCGATCATGACGTCGTTCGCCTGCGTGCCGGCGGGCACCGGGATCACGAGCTTGAGCCCCGCCGGCCGCAGCGCGAAGACCGTGCCGTGGTTAGGGTCCGCGCCCCGGGTCTTAGTCACCGTATAAGGGCCTGCCGTCCCGGGCGAGGCCTGCGCAGCGTAGTAGAGCCCGATGGCGACGTCGTTGCCGGTGCGAGTCTGGGAGCTGTAGGCCTGGGTAAACCCCAGTAGTACGCCGAAATCGCTGTCGTCAGTCGTGTGCGCTGTGACCACCAGCATGGCGCCGGGGTAGTCCGTCGTCTCGGTCCCCGTAGTCACCGTGTTGGCGTTTTGATAGGACCAGTTCGACGCTGCGAGCGGAGCGGTCATGAAGGGCTGCTGCGTATCCACGCCCGTAAAGCGGGAAATACGCGCGGCGAGCACGTTACAGGTGCCGGATTGGGTAATGGTGTTGGGATCGCCGCCCGTGGCGATGCGCCAGTAGATCGCCGAGGTGAGGTTAGAAACGGGGTTTTGCTGGAAAAGTAGGTTCCAGCCCGGCATGGAGAGGGTGGGCGAAGCGCCCGAGGCGACGACCGCGATCAGCAGGTCTCCCGCCGCCGTGCCGGTCGGCAGCGTGGGAGAGATCGAGCCGCAGTTTCCCCGCACGGCGAAAGTTCCCTGTCCGCCATATGTGATCGTGGAGGCTGCGGGAATGGAAGCGGAACTCGAGGCGCGAAACGCGATTCCCGCCTGCGCCCATCCGGGCAGCAGGCAGGCGAGCAGCATCCCTGCCGCCCATTTCTGCCATCGAGGAAAAGGCAAGCCCGTCATGGCGCGATGGTCCCCTGCACCCGCCGCTCCACGTAACGGGCGCCGGGGTCGGCGCTGGTGTTGGGACACGCCCCCGCCATGGGGTTGTTGCAGGCCGTAGAGACAAGGCGGAAGACGCTGAAGGGATTAGGCGTGTGCCCCGTTTCGTCGGCGGGAAACCCACTGCATTCGACGGTGACAGTGAACGCCGAAAGGGTCCCCCCGAAAGAGAGGTTCTGCGGGCTCGCCGGGCAGGCGCTGCCTCCTTGCGCCACCAGCACCTGGTACATCCCCCACTCGATTCCCGCTCGGGCGGCGCGCAAGGCCCGGGAGCCCTGAAGGTCCAGGCCGCTCGCCGCCTGTTGCAGGCCGAAGACGCTCATGAGGGCGGCCCCCAGCAGCGCCAGCACCACCACCAGGAAAAGCGCGGTGACGGTGCTGAAGCCGCGCCCCGAGCGGCTTCGAAGAGCCCGTAGGGGGCGGCGGTCAGGGGACATTGGCCACGTGGACGGCATGGTAGAGGGTCACCGATTCGCCCAGCCGGGTGAGGGTCAATCCCAGGGTCACCAAGCCGGCCCTGACATTGGCGATGGAAGCGTTGTAGGTCACGAAGCAATCCGTCACGTCCCTCACCAGGAGGGCCGGGGGCGTGCCCGAAGGGGGCGTGGGCTGGGCCGCGGCGATGGGATAGTTCCAATAGCGCCGGATCACCCCCGCCCCCGGGTCGCACTCGTAGGTCACGGGATACGACACCACCTGGAAGCGGTGGGCCGGCGACTCCAGGGGAAACCGAAACGGATTGATGGCGAGGTTGTTGAGGGCCACGCCAGTGGGGCTGGTAGCCGCGCTGACATTGTCCCCTGCGTAAGCGTCCGCCCCGGGAATTCCCAGGTTGTAGACGAGGATCAGGTTCTGTTCCCCAGGCGCCAGGGTGATGGGCGGGCCCAGTACGTCGAAGGAGCCATCCGGCGCGGAAAAGTCTAGGGGGTCGCCCGCGCCGGTGCCGTCCACCTGACCCCGGTAGCGGCCGCCGCCGCTTGTCTGCAGGAATTCCAGGTAGGTTTTCCCGCCCGTCGTGGCCACCCGCACGCTGTTGGGCGCCGCTCGGGCGACATCCCGGGCGATGCGCCGCAGAGCCGTGTCTGCCTGGTCGGTCAGTTCGGCCCGGCGAGTCGCGTCTGCATAGCCCTCAATCGGCACGCGAATGAAAAGCGCCGCCAGGGCAGCCACGATCCCGGTGACGGCGATGGCCACCACGGCCTCCACCAGGGTGAAGCCGCCTCGGCGGCCGTGCATGGCCACCCCGAAGAAAGCTGCGGCGTCCCTGTTCGACGCCGGTTTCCGCGGCGAGGCCAATCCTCTCCTCATCACGGCACCCCGGTGGGCGTGTGGCGAGTGCGGTAGCCGTCCACCGTGACGGAGGTTCCCGCAGGGCCGGTCACTGTCACCGTGACCCGCAAAGAGTCACCGGCGGGAATCCCCCCGGCGGCCTCCTGCGCGACGCTCACCACCGCGCGATAGGCGCTCAAGGCAGAAAAGCAGTTGCCCGCCAGGTCGCAGATGCCGGCGGGCGAGGCCGTCTGGGTATCGAAACCGTGGTAGTCGTTCACGTTGTCGAAAGGAGCGGTGGCGGAGTAACGGCTCTCCCCCGCCTCCGGCCCCAGACCCTCCGGCGTGGCGCAATCCCCGGGGCCGCTCGCCGTGGGCGCGCCGGGGTCGTCCGGATCGCACCAGGTGAAGGGCATAAGGAGTACCTCTTCCAGCAGGGATTCGGCGATGGCCAGGGCCTGCTTTTGCGCCAGGGGATCGCTGGAATGGCGGGTGGTATAGGTAAACACGCTCAGGATGCCCGTGACACTGATCGCCACAATCGCGATGAACACAACCAGCTCAATCAGGCTGATGCCACGAAGAGCCCGACGCCCACCGCCGTCAGCGGCACCCCTCGCGTCAGCCGTGGACATAGCCGGTTTCTGCCTCAATCACCAGGGTCTGTGTAACGCCGCCAGCGATCATGAGGGATACGCCGGAGCTTGGACGGCCGAGGGCATCGAAAAAGAAGCTGAGGGGTGCGGGGCTCAAGGTGACGCCATCCGGTACCCCAAGGCTCAAATCCCCGCCTCGTACGGGATCCCGGACGGCTTGGGTGCAGACGGGGTCATAGCAGGCTCTTATCTCCGACGCGGTAGCGTTGATCCAGACCGCGCGTCGCTGTGCGACAGCGACCTTCTGTCCATGACGCAAGAGCGCTGCGAGCTCGTCGGCGAAGGCACGGTGGCCAAAAATTTCCCAATGAGCGATCCGAGGCAAAGCGATTGCCGCGAGAACGGCAGCAATCGCGACCATGACCACGAGCTCAACCAGACTGTAGCCGTTTACACGCATCGGGATGCCGACCGACCGTGACGTAAGCCCGCGCGCTTGACAGACGGTGGAAGCGCTTTCTTTAGCAGCCCGTCGTGACCACGGTGATCGCCGGGGAGCTGCCTCCTGCGGCCGGTGCCGTGTAACTCACCTGGCAGGCGGTAGGCGTAGGCGCGCCGATCACCCGGACGTTGAGGGTTGCGCCCGCCCCCGTTCCACCCCCGGCGAAAGTCAGCCCGTCGGCCACGTCGTCGAGTTGGGCAGCCACCAGAATGCCGCGGTTGGGCGCCGCGGGAAGCGGATTGTTATCTGAGCTCGACGCGGTGGGGTAGCCGTGGAACAAGTCGATGGTCTGCCCCTCCATGACGACCGTCGCGGCCCCTGTCGTCGGCGTACTCGTGACCAGGGCTTGGGCGTGGGCTAGAGCCGCGGCTGAGCGGATCGCGCCGTAGATGCCCTGAACCTTTGCAACGCGCGCTTGCTGCTGGAGGTTTATGTAGCGAGGCAATGCCACCGCCGCCAGTATGGCAATGACGGCAATCACAACGACAAGCTCGATGAGGGTAAAACCACGAGTTATACGAGCCATGGTACGCATCCTCTCTTTGTCATGGCTAGCTCTTAATTGGTGCAGGGGACATAAGCCGTTGCTGTCTTACCGCCTTTGCTTTCGATGGTGCATTGAATGGTCGTACCGGCGGTGCATGCAGCGGGGGTTCCGGCGGCGATCTTGTACTGGTCGTTGTTCGCCGGCGTGCCTGTCACCAACGTGACGCTGCCTGTCAGTAACGACGTTTGCCCGGCAAGAACGCTATTTGCACTGCTCGCACAGGCGTCGGTGGCGTGCGTGATGGCCACACCGCTGCCACCGGCCTTGAGCTTGCCGTAGTTGATGGCGCCTGCCGACGAAATCGACGCAGCCACGCCTTTAACAGCAGCCTGCTCCGCTTCGCCCGTGAAATCGACGAATTTGGGCAAGGCCGTCGCCGCCAAAATACCTAAGATGACGATTACCACCACGAGCTCGATCAACGTAAACCCGCCGTACCGCTTTTTTTGCATCTGTATTCCTCCCTCAAGAAAGCTCAACAACTCAATACGGAATGCCCACGGTATAAAGCAGCTTCTGTGCCAACCTGGATTAGTTCGTCGTCATTCGTAAAGTATCGTAATCTCAATGGCTTACGTCTTTGTTTGCGAAGGAAGGGTCTTTCCTTTGTCAACCCAGCGTTCAAACGATGACATCTACGTCTGAAGCTCGACCCGGATACTCTCTATCTCGAAAGCGCAGCGCTGCCCAAGTCCCATAGAGGCAAGAACACGCCCAGGGCGAGAACCAAGACCAGGACCCCCAGGCCCACGATCAGGATCGGCTCGATCTGGGCGGAGAGGGTCTTCAGCTCGTACTCCACTTCCCGCTGGTACATATCGGCGATCTCCTGCAGAAGATCGTCCAGCGCTCCCGAGTCTTCCCCTACCTTGATCATCTGCAGCACCACCGGGGTGAAGATTCCCGCCTGGATCGCCGCCCGCAGGACGCTCTCCCCTCGCTCGACGCTGGAGCGCATCTTCTCCACCCGGCCCGCCACGTAGTCGTTGTCCACCACCTGGGCCACCAGGCTGAGCCCCTGCACCACGGGCACGCCGCTCCTCAGGGCCAAGGAGAGGCTTCGGGCGAAGCGGGCCATGGTGGCCTTGTGGACGATCTTGCCCGCGATGGGGATCCCGAGCTTCGCCCGGTCCCAGCCGTGGCGCCCTTGGGGGGTGCGGACGAGGCTCTGGAAGGCGAGGGCAGCCACGATCGCGCCCCCCAGAAGCCACGGCCAGTGGCTCACCATGAAGTCGGAGAAGCCGATGAGGAAGCGGGTGAGGGTAGGCAGCTCGGCCTTGAAGCCGGCGTACACCTTGGCGAAGGCCGGAATGACGAAGACATTGATGATGGTGAGGGCGATCGCCATGGCGGCCAGCACGAAAAGAGGATAGCGCAACGCCGACTTCACCTGCTCCCGCATGAACTTCTGGAACTCCAGGTGATGGAACAGCCGCAGGAACACTTCCTCCAGGCGGCCGGTCCTCTCTCCCACCTGCACCATGGCCACATAGAAGGGAGAAAACACCGGCTGCTGCCGGGCGAGGGCCGCCGACAGCTCCCGCCCAGCGTCCAGGTGCTCGCGGATGCGCTGCAGAACGGCGCGAAACGCCCGGTTGTCGGTGGACTCCTGCAGTCCCGCCAGGGCCTGCATGATGGGGACCCCCGCCTTGAGGAGCGTGAACATCTGGCGGCTGAAGAGCAAGAGATCCAGGAGGCGCACCCGCTCCCGGAACAGGGTGAAGCGCGTCTCCCCGCCCGCGGCGGGCCGCGGCGCGTCGGCGGGCACGATGTCCACCGGCGTGACCCCGCTCGCAAAAAGCTGCGCTGCCACCGCCCCTGCGTCGGCCCCTTCCAGAACGCCCTGCACCGCCTCCCCGGCGGGGCTCCTGCCCTTGTATGCAAAAAACGCCATGGTCTCCTTCCCCGTCCGTCAATCCTCGCCTTGGCTCGCTACCCGCATGGCTTCCGCCACGGTGGTCTTGCCCGCCGCCGCAAGCTGCGCGGCGTGGCGCCGCAGGGTGCCCCCTCCCATCTGCTCGCGCGCCGCCGCGGCGAAGGCAGAAGCGTCTTCCCGGCTCAAAGCCTCCACCACGGGGCGGGTCATCTCCAGCATCTCGTAGATCCCTGTGCGGCCCCGATAGCCGGTGCCGCTGCAGCGGGAACAACCCCGGCCGCGGACGAAGCCTGCGTTCGAGGCGCCGACCGCCGGCTCCTGGCGCAGCCATTCCAGTTCCTGGGGAAGCGGACGGTAGGGCTCGGCGCAACCCTCGCACACGAGGCGCAGCAGCCGCTGGGCCAGGACCAGGTGCAGTGACATGGCCACCATGTAACGGGGCGCGCCCATGTCTAGGAGCCGAATAGGCGTGCTCACGGCGTCGTTGGTGTGCAAGGTGGAAAAAACCAAGTGGCCGGTCATGGCGGCCCGCAGGCCCGTCTCCACCGTACCCTGGTCCCGCATCTCCCCCACCAGGATCACGTCCGGGTCCTGGCGCAGGGCGGAGCGCAGCACGCGCCCGAAGGTGAGGTCGATCTTCTCGTGGACCTGCACCTGGCTGATCCCCGGAAGCCGGTACTCCACCGGGTCTTCCACGGTGATGATCTTGCGTTCCACCGAGTTGAGCTCGGAAAGGAGCGCGTAGAGGGTGGTGGTCTTGCCGCTGCCGGTGGGACCGGTCACCAGCACCATCCCGGACGGGCGCTGGATCATCTGGCGCAGCCGATCCTGGATTTCCTCCGGCATGCCGAGCTGGGAAAGCCGCAGCAGCCCCTCGCTCTGGTTGAGAAGCCGCATGACGATGGACTCGCCATGCTGGGTGGGCATGGTGGAAAGGCGCACGTCGATGCTCGATCCCCGCACCCTGACGTTGAACCGGCCGTCCTGGGGAAGGCGCCGCTCGGCGATGTCCAGCCCGGCCATGAGCTTCAGCCGCAGCGCCAGGGCCGAGGCGATGCGCAGATCCGTCTCGGTCTGCAGGTGCAGCACCCCGTCGATGCGGAAGCGGATCTGCAGCCGCCGTTCCTGGGGCTCGATGTGGATGTCTGAGGCGCGCACCTGGACCGCGTCCTCGAAGACCGTCTGCAGGAGCTTCACCACCGGGGCGTCTTCCACCCCTGCGCCGAGGCCCAGGGCTGCCAGGTCGATGCCGGGCTCCCCCAGCTCTTCCTCCAGAGCTTGAGCGAGGCTGCTGATCTCCTCGGTGCGCCGGTAGACCCGGTCGATCACCTCCAGAAGCTGGGACTCGGTCACCACGGCGAGCTCCAGGTCCCGTTTGAGGACGCGGGTAAGTTCGTCGTAGGCGAAGAGATCCGTGGGGTCCGCCATCCCCACCCGCAAGGCAGAACCGATTTCCTCCAGCGCCAGGGCGCGGAAGCGCCGGGCGTAGACTTCAGGCAGTTTCTGCGCCACCTCCGGGCGGATGTCCTGGCGCCGGAGATCCACGAAGGGAATCTTGAGCTGCCGGGCGAGGGCCCGGGAGATCTCGTCCTCGGTGACGAAACCCAGCTCCACCAGGGTCCGTCCCAGCTTGCGGCCGGTCCGCTTCTGCTCAGCGAGCGCGCGGGCGAGCTGATCCTCGGAGATGAGCTTCTGGTCCACCAAAAGCTGCCCCAGGCGTACTCTTTCAGTCCGGGCCAAGGGGTTCCTCCCATGATTTCGTGTAAAAAGCGAATAGCAATCTTCATGCCATTGAAAGTGAATGCAAAGATCCTGAGGACGCTTGAGCTCGAAATACTGGAAGTCGTCCTGTACTAGCCGGATATCCCGCCCAATGGGAGGGTGGTGTTCGGCCCGAAGAGCCGGGGGTTGGCCGAGGAAGTCCTGGCGGAATTCACGCCCGCAGGGCGACTGCGCATCCCCATCAGGCAAGGTGGCCCAAGCCTCAACCTGGCCAACGCGGTGGCCGTGGTGGTGTACGAGGCTTGGCAGCAGGTGGGGTTTACCGAAAAGGAAGAATTGTGACGCTCCGGGCTAGCTCGCGGGATGCTCGGGCTTCGGTTCCCGGGAAAGCAGCATGTCCACCGCCTGCTCGGGAGGCAGTTCCTGGAACAGGACCCGGTAGACCGCCTCGGTGATGGGCATGTCTACTCCCAGGCGCTGGGCGAGCCCGTGAACTTCCCGGGCCGTGTTCACCCCCTCGGCCACGTGGCCCAGGCTGCCTAGGATCTCTTCGAGGTGCTTGCCCTGGGCGAGCAGGCGGCCCACCTGGCGGTTGCGGGAAAGATCCCCGGTGCAGGTGAGGATCAGGTCCCCCGCCCCGGCCAACCCGAGAAATGTTTCCTGGCGGCCGCCCAGCTTGAGCCCCAACCGGGTGATCTCGGCCAGGCCCCGGGTGATCAACGCCGCCCGGGCGTTGTGGCCTAAGCCCAGGCCGTCGCAGATGCCGGCGGCGATGGCGATCACGTTCTTGACCGCGCCCCCCACCTCGACCCCCACCACATCGGTGCTGGAGTAAACCCGCAACCGCGGCCCGTGGAGCGTCCGGGCGGCGCCCTCGGCGAACGCCACATCCGCGGCCGCCAGAGTGACCGCAGTGGGCAGCCCCCGGGCCACTTCCTGGGCAAAGCTCGGGCCCGAGAGCACCCCGTACTGGGCCTCCCGGCCCAGGGTCTCCTCCGCCACCTGGTGGGGAAGGCGCCCCGTGGCGGGTTCGAAGCCCTTGCTCGCCACCACCACCGGAGGCGCCAGGGCCCGGGCGGCCACTCGCTGGAGGGTTTCCCGCAAAGCGGCGGTGGGCACCACCGCCAAGGCTAGGTCGGCCCCGGCGAGCGCCATGGCGGGGTCGCCCTCCAGCGCCACCGAGGGAGGGATCGGGAAACCGGGCAGGTAACGGCCATTGACCCGGGTGCGCTCCATGGCCTCCAGGTCCGCCGGATCCCATACCCAGAGGACGATCGAGTGGCGGTCCGCCAGGTTCATGGCAAGGGCGGTCCCCCACGCCCCTGCCCCCAGCACGGCGATCCTCATCCGCCCCATACCTGGCCGACGGGGACGAAACCGGTCTGCCCGTCTCGGTGCCGTACCTGGACCCAGCCCGGAACGGACCCTTCCAGCCGCTCCAGCACGACCCCCTTCTCGGCCTCGAAGACGAGGGGTGCGCCCGGGTCCGGCTGGCGGCGCACCACGGCGCGGGGGGCGCTGACAATGACGGTGGGCCGCTCCGCGAGGGCCCGCTTTTCGACCCAGGCCAGATCCCCCGCCACGTCCCGCACCTTGACCCAGTGCTCCAGAGAAACCACCACCTCCAGGGGATAGCCCGGGCTCGCCACGTACAGGGGCCGCCCCTGGAGGGAGGGGGCGTCGTAGAGGACCGCCGGCTCGGCCCCCACCGCCCGGTATTCGGTAGCCAGGACCGGCATCGCCCCGGCGAGCAGCAGGACCGTCAGCAGGGGCGCCTGGAAAAGCCGCCGGCTCATGATGCGGCCGGGGGCTGGGAGGCAGCCCGCTCCCGACGCTGGCGGTACAGGGCCTCGAAGTTGACCGGGGAAAGGATCACCGGGGGGAAGCCCGCCCGCCCCACCACGTCGGAAACCACTTCCCGGACATAAGGGAAGAGGATGTTGGGGCAGGCGATACCGAGCACCGGATCCAAGTCCTCCGCCGAGAGGTTGCGGATCTGGAAGATGCCCGACTGGGCCGCCTCCACTAGGAACAGAACCTTCTCCTTCGCTTTGGCCGTGACGGTCACCGTGACCACCGCCTCGTAGATCCCATCGTTGAGGGGCTGGGCCTGGGTATGGAGCTGGACCTCCACCTGGGGCGGCTCCCGCTCCAGGAAGGCCTGGGCCCCATGGGGAATCTCCAGGGAGAGGTCCTTGACGTAGAGCTTTTCAATGGAGAAGACCGGTTGCGCTGGTTGATCGTTCATGGAAAAGGTCCTGGGAAACTACCCATTTTTTAAGAGAAAGAGGGGGAATCGTCCGGCTCACCGCCTGGGCCGGTTCGCCGTCACTCCGCCAGCAACGCATCCAGGCGGCCGGCCCGGTTGAGGGCCGCCAGGTCGTCGTAACCCCCCACGTGGGTGTCGCCGATGAAAATCTGGGGCACGGTGCGGCGCCCCGTCCTGCGTACCATCTCCTCGCGCAGGGCCGGCTCCAGGTCGACCCGGATCTTCACGATCTCCCGCACGCCCTTCTGTCTAAGCAGGGCTTCCGCCATCTGGCAATAAGGGCAGACGGCGGTGCAGTACATGTTCACCCGGGCCACCGAGCTAACCCTTTTCGATGGGCAGGTTGGCCTGTTCCCACGCCACCAGCCCGCCCTTCAGCACCCATACCTCTTCGAACCCACGCTTGCGCAAAAGGTTGGCGGCGGCGCCGGAGCGGTTCCCGCTGCGGCAAATGATCAGGATGGGCCGCTTCCGATATTTCTCCAGCTCCCTGATGCGGCTGTCGATGGCGGTCAGGGGCACGTGTCGCGAGTGGGGAATGTGGGCCGCTCGGTACTCGCCTTCGTCGCGCACGTCCAGCACCAGGGCGTCTCGTTGGTTGATGAGCCGGGTCGCCTCCAGGGTTCCCACCTGGGGAATGCCCAGGATCTTGGGGCCGAGAAAGGACCAGACCAACATCCCGCCGCTCACCACCGCGATCAGCACGAGCCAGATGTTGTCCTGAATAAACTCCATAGCAGATTCGTCCGCTTTGTTTGATCCTACGCAACGTGCAGCGCATTCTATCAAACCCGTTCTGGCCGGCCGGAGGGCACGAAAATCGGCTGTTCCTGGCTCTCCCGCCAGCGGAACCCGGCTGCTCCCTCACCTTTGCCTTGCCTGGGTTCAAGAGAAAGTAAGCACATGCTCAATAGTTGAGCGCCGAAGGGCTTTCCGTCTTTTGTGCGGCACAAAAAAAGACGGAAGGCGAAAGCGGGCGGTAGTGGGCGGAAATTATGAATTAGAAAGTAGTAATATTTTGTTGTCTGCGGGCGAAAGGCTTATGTCAAAACAAGCCGGCGCCAAGCCGGACCCTATTGGGTATAGCCGCAGAAAACCTCGCGCATCATATTGATTAATTTCAATATGCGCGGGTCTGCGATGCGGTAGTAAACTCGGTTGGCATCCTTGCGAGTGCGCAACACCCCCTTGTCGCGCAAAATGGCGAGATGCTGGCTGATATTGCTCTGGGAGGTGCCTACGGCCTCCACGATCTCCTGGACGCTCACCTCCCTCTCCCCCAGCACGCAGAGAATCTTGAGCCGCAGGGGATGGGACATGGCTTTGATCGCCCGGGAAGCTTGCTCGATGTGCTCATCCTGGTCGATGAGCTGGTGGAGAAAGTCCATTTTTGAAGTCGCGGTCGACGGCATGGATGTCGTGGTCAACGGCAGCGTTGTGGGGGCTTAAGGAACGCTATGAAAGCATACTAGAATATTAAAGTAAATTTCTGCTCCCTCGGCCGTCCTTCACAGAAAAAAGAGGCATATGGCAACGCACAAACTGGTCCTGCTCCGCCACGGAGAGAGCCTGTGGAACCGGGAGAACCGCTTCACCGGCTGGACCGATGTGGACCTGTCGGAGAAGGGAATCGAAGAGGCCCGGGCCGCGGGCCGTGTGCTCAAGGCGGAGGGTTTCGACTTCGACCTGGCGTTCACCTCGGTCCTCAAGCGGGCAATCCGCACCCTGTGGCTCGCCCTGGACGAAATGGACCTCATGTGGATCCCCGTCCACAACTCCTGGCGGTTGAACGAGCGCCACTACGGCGCCTTGCAGGGGCTCAACAAGGCCGAGACCGCCGCCCGCTACGGCGAGCAGCAGGTACTCCTGTGGCGCCGCAGTTACGACACTCCGCCCCCCGCCCTGGAGCCCTCCGATCCGCGCCACCCCGGCCGCGATCGGCGCTACCGGGAGCTCAACCCGGAGGAGCTGCCCCTCGCCGAGTCCCTCAAAGACACCGTGGCCCGGTTCGTTCCCTACTGGACCGGGGCCATCGCCCCCGCCGTTCGGCAGGGCTCCCGGGTGCTCATCGTGGGCCACGGCAATTCCCTGCGCGCCCTGATCAAATATCTGGACCGGGTGAGCGACCAGGATATCGTGGGCCTCAACATTCCCACCGGCATCCCCCTGGTCTACGAGCTGGGTCCGAACCTCGAGCCGCTGCGCCACTATTACCTCGGTGACCCGCAAACCGTGGCCCAGGCCGCCCAGGCCGTTGCCAACCAGGGCCGGGCCCGCTGAAGGGCTGCCGCCCCGGGCGGGACGCCTCCTCGTCGCGGCGCTGGCCGCGTCCGTCGTCTTTTCGGTCCAGGCCGGACCGAAGGACGAGCTGGGGGAGTTGCGCCAGCGCCTGCAAGCCCTACGCCAGGAGCTGGAGAAGAACGAAGGATCCAGGGTCGAGGCCGCCGACGCCTTGCGCAGCTCCGAACGAGCGATCAGCGAAGCCAACCGGAAGCTGGCGGCGCTGGAGGCGCGGGAGCGGGAGATCGACGCCCGGCTCGCCGCCCTGGATGAAGAGGCCCGCCGGATCGAGCAAGCCATCCGGGAGCAACGGGAGGTCATCGGCCGGCTTCTCCGGGAACGGTACCGGGCCGGCCAGCAGGAAAGCCTGCGCCTGATCCTGAACAGCGAAGACCCCAACCAGATCGCCCGCCACCTGCACTACCTCACCTATCTCGCCCGCGCCAGAACCGAACGGGTGCGGGCGCTGAAAGAGGACCTGGACCGGCTGGCCCGCCTACAGGGGCAAGCCCGGGAGGAACGCGAGGGCCTGGCCCAGGTGCGGGCGGATCAGACGGCCGAGCGTCAGAGGCTGGAAAAAGAGCAGGAGGCGCGCAGGACGGTTCTCGCCCGGCTTGCCGAAAAAATCCAGGAACAGCGCCGGCAGATCGACACCCTCAAGCGGGACGAGGTGCGGCTCGCCCGGCTGGTAGAGCGGCTGGGCAAGGCGCTTTCGGGCCGCAAGTCGCCGCCGCCTCTGCGCAACCAGGCCACCCCCGACGCCTCCCTGGACGGCCGGGCCTTCGCCGAGCTGAAAGGACGACTGCGGCTCCCCGTACCGGGGGAACTCGCCCATCGCTTCGGCAGCCCAAGGGAAGGCGGACTCACCTGGAAAGGCTTGTTCATCAGGACGCCGCCCGGGCAACCGGTAAAGGCCATCGCCGCGGGCACGGTGGTGTTCGCCGACTGGTTGCGGGGCTTCGGGAATTTGCTGATACTGGACCACGGACGGGGGTTCATGAGCTTGTACGGATTCAACGAAGCTCTGTTGCGGGAAGTCGGCGACCGGGTGAAGGGCGGCGAGCCGGTCGCCCAGACGGGCAACACCGGCGGCCATTCCGAAACGGGGCTATACTTTGAAATTCGACATGAGGGAAAACCGCTCGACCCGTTGGAGTGGGTGACGCTACGTTGATCGAGCCGGGGTTGCTTGGGGGTCGCGGGCACGAAAGGCGTCTCGTGCCGGCGCGGGAAGTTGGAGTAACCGGTAATGCGTAACAAAGTGCATCAAATCGTCCTGGTTCTGGCGGGAGTGGTGGCGGGCGTTTTCTTGAGCCTGCACTTTTCGGCCGTGGCGAACAAGGACGCCTTGACTCCCTTGCCGGTGGAGGAGTTGCGCGCGTTCGCCGAGGTCTACGGGCGCATCAAGAGCGACTACGTGGAGCCGGTGGACGACAAGAAGCTCATCACCGAGGCCATCAACGGCATGCTGACGGGGCTGGACCCCCACTCCGCTTACCTGGACCAGGAGGCGTACAAGGAGCTCCAGGTCGGCACCCAGGGCGAGTTCGGCGGCCTCGGCATCGAGGTCGGCATGGAAGACGGCTTTGTCAAGATCATTTCCCCCATCGAGGATACGCCGGCCCACCGGGCGGGCCTCAAGGCGGGCGACCTGATCATCAAGCTGGACGACACCTCGGTGAAGGGCATGTCCCTCAACGAGGCGGTCAAGCGCATGCGCGGCAAGCCCAACACCCAGATCACCCTCACGGTGCTGCGCAAGGGGGAGGCCAAGCCCTTCGTGGTGACCCTCACCCGGGCCATCATCAAGATCCAGAGCGTCAAATCCAAGCTGATCGAGCCGGACTATGCCTATATCCGCATCACCCAGTTCCAGGAGCATACCGGGGAGAACCTGGTGAAGGCCGTGCAGAATCTTTACAAGCAGAACGAACGGGATCTCAAGGGACTGGTCCTCGATCTGCGCAATGACCCCGGGGGGCTCTTGAACGGGGCCGTGGCGGTGGCGGCGGCGTTCCTGCCCAAGGACGCGCTGGTGGTCTACACGGACGGGCGCACCGAGGACGCCAAGATGCGGCTCACCGCCAGCGCCGAGAACTACCTGCGCGGCCCCTACCGCCGGGATTACCTCAAGGACCTGCCGACCCAAGCGAAGTCCGTGCCCATGGTGGTGCTGGTGAATGGGGGTACCGCCTCGGCCTCGGAAATCGTGGCGGGGGCGCTACAGGACCACAAGCGGGCCGTGATCATGGGCACCCCCACCTTTGGCAAAGGCTCGGTGCAGACTATCCTGCCCCTGGGCAACAACACGGCCATCAAGCTCACCACCGCCCGTTACTATACGCCGAGCGGCCGCTCGATCCAGGCGAAGGGCATCGAGCCCGATATCCTGGTGGAAGACCCGGCCAGCTCGGACCTGGAGGCCCTGCGCCTGCGGGAGGCCGACCTGGAGCGGCATTTGTCCAACGGCCAGGATCAGGGCAGGAAGGATAAGGAGGGACCGGGGAACAGGGAGCCCGCCACCAGCCCGCAGAACGACAAACCCAAGGACGGGGCGCCGGACAGCGCGGAGCGGCGCAAGCCCACGGAGTTCGGCTCCAAGGACGACTACCAGCTCGCCCAGGCCCTCAACCTGCTCAAGGGGCTCAACATCATCGCCAAGTAGGGTGCCCGGGCGGGTGACCTGGCATCCGGTTTGGCGCTACCATGGGAGCGTTGCCTTCGCCCGCGGCCGGCGGAGGCGCCCGCTTCCATGGCTCTCGACGACCGTCACAAGCAACGCCATCTCGTGTTCCATCCGTTGCCCCCCGGCCAGGCGGAAGCGGCCGCCGCCCTGCTCGGCCGTATCGACGGGTTGAAGGTGCGCTGCGAACCGGATGGGGTATCGCTGCGGGTGGAGTACGATCTGCCCGACTTCACCCTCCAGGGCATCGAAGAGACCTTGACCGGCCGCGGCTTCCACCTGGACGGCTCCCTGCTCTCCCGGCTGCGCCGGGCCCTCGTCCACTACTGTGAAGAGGTGCAGTGCGAGAACCTGGCCGCAGAGGGGGAACGCTGCCAGAAATCCCGCGAAATCTGGGTTCAGGCCTACGAACACCATCCCCACGGGGACGCGGACGAGACGCCGGAGGAATGGCGGGCGTATCGATGACGAGGCGGGAGCCTTTCGCAACGAAACGTTCGAATTCCCGAGGACGAGCCGAGGCGGCGCGCCCCCTCCGCCGCAGCGCGCAGGCGAACCCATGAACGACCAGCAGCTTCTCCGCTACAGCCGGCACATCCTGCTCCCCGAGATCGGCATCGAGGGTCAAGAACGCATCCTCGCCGCCCATGCCCTGGTGATCGGCGCAGGCGGCCTGGGTTCCCCCGTGGCCCTGTACCTCACCTCCGCGGGCATCGGCACCCTGACCCTGTGCGACGGCGACCAGGTGGACCTCACCAACCTCCAGCGCCAGATCGTGCACCGGAGCGACGCCCTGGGGCTGCCCAAGGTGGAGTCGGCCCGGCGCACCCTCGCCACCATCAACCCGGAGGTGCGGGTCGAGCCCGTGGCCCAGCGCCTCGACGCCGAGGCCATCGACCGGCTCGTGGGGGAAGCCCACGTGGTGGTGGATTGCAGCGACAATTTCGCCACGCGCCACGCCATCAACCGGGCGTGCGTGGCCCACCGCCGTCCCCTGGTCTCGGGGGCGGGGGTGCGCTTCGACGGCCAGGTGGCGGTGTTCGATCTGCGCCGCGGGGACAGCCCTTGCTACCACTGCCTGTTCCCGGAAGAGGGGGAGGCGGAAGAAACCCGCTGCGCGGTGATGGGGGTGTTCGCGCCCCTGGTGGGCATCATCGGCGCGGTGCAGGCGGCGGAGGCGTTGAAGCTCGTGGCGGGCGTGGGCGAGCCTCTCGCCGGCCGGCTGCTCCTGCTTGATGCCCTCGCCATGGAATGGCGCGAGGTCAAGCTCAGCAAGGACCCCCGCTGTCCCGTGTGCAGCCGGCAGCCGGCCGCGGCCCACGCCTAGCCGGAACCTAATCCCCCAGCAGATCGGCGCGCTGGCCGTTCCAGTATTCCATCGGGTCGCGCTTGAAACCGCTCTTGGCGTACTGGTGCCAGCGGCCCACCACGAAGCTCATGATCAGGTTGGCCCGGGCGGCGGGATCGGCCGCGCCGTCGATCTCCCCCTGGCCGACGGCGAAGCGCAGCGCCTGCCGCAGGCTCGCCTCCAGGCGGTCGTGGAGCTGGTTGACCCGGCCCTGGAGCCGCCCGTCCTCGTAGATCAGGGCGTCCCCGATCAACACCCGGGTCATTCCCGGGTTCTGGCGCGCGAAACCGAGCAGCAGGGAGACTATGCTCTCCAACTGGCGTTTGCCGCTCGGCTCCTCCGCGGTGATCTTGTTCACCAGCCCGAACAGGGTCTGCTCGATGAACTCGATCAGGCCCTCGTACATCTGGGCCTTGCTGGCGAAATGCCGGTAAAGGGCTGCCTCGGACACGTCGAGCCGGGCCGCCAGCGCCGCCGTGGTGATCTTCTCCCCCTTCGGCTCTTCCAGCATCTGGGCCAGAGCCCTCAGGATCTGCAGCTTTCTTTCGCCGCGCCTCGCTGGCATCGCCCCTCCCCTGTGCCGCGCCGCTCCCCGTCCGTTATATCAGCAAGTGCAGCCTGTGCGGAAGCTCCGGCAGGGAGCTTATCTTGACATCGACGTACGGGGGCAGCCGCCCGGAGCGGGTCACCCAGACCGTGCGCATCCCCAGCCGTTTCGCGGTGCGCAAGTTCTGTGGAGTGTCGTCCACCATGACGCAGCGCCGCGGCGACAGGCGGTGCCGGTCGAGCAGCCGGCGGAAGCCGTAGACGTCCGGCTTGGGACGGAACTGGGTGTGCTCGATGGAAAACACGTCGTCGAAATACCGGTCGACGTCCAGGAGCCGCACCACCGCTCGGGCGTAGTGGGCCGGCGCGTTGGAAAAAACGATCTTGCGGCCGGGCAGGCGCCGCAGGACGCCGTGCAGGTATGGCTCCCGGCGCAGCATGCGCTCGAGTTCCGGGAACTGATGCGTGTGCCAGAGGAAGTGGCGCGGGTCGGTGCCGTGGTGGCGCATGAGCCCCAGCAGCGTCGCCCCGTAGCGTTTCCAGTAGGCGACGCGCAGGGCCTGGGCGGCCTCCGGATCGAGATCGAGATGGGCCTGTAGATAAGCCGTCATGCTGCGGCTCAAGTGGGGAAAGATATGGGGCGAGGCGTCATGGAGCGTGTTGTCCAGGTCGAAGATCCAGGTGAGGCCCCGCATCGCCGACTCCGCTCCCGGCCGGCATATCCCCGGGTAGCGTCTAACGGGCCTTGATCAGGGTGCCGACCCCTTCGTCCGTCAGCACCTCGAGGAGCACGGCGTGCTCCACCCGCCCGTCGATGATATGCACAGATTTCACGCCGCTGCGCGCCGCGTCCAGGGCCGCGGCGATCTTGGGCAGCATGCCGCCCGAAAGCGTACCGTCGGCGAGCAGGGCGTCCACCTCCTTGGGGGTGAGCCCGGTGAGGAGCCTGCCGTCCTTGTCCAGCACCCCCGGGGTGTTGGTGAGCAGGATCAGCTTTTCGGCGCGCAGCACCTCCGCCAGCTTGCCGGCCACCACGTCGGCGTTGATGTTGTATGCCTCGCCCTCGGCGCCGACCCCGATCGGGGCGATGACCGGAATGAAGTCGCCCTGGTCGAGGAAAGCGATCAGGCCGGGATCGACGCTCACGATCTCGCCCACCTGGCCGATGTCGATCGGCTCCTCGGCGTTGTCGCGGCTCGGCATGAGGAGCTTCCTGGCGCGGATGAAGGCCCCGTCCTTGCCCGTGAGCCCCACCGCCTTGCCGCCGTGCTGGTTGATGCGGTTGACGATTTCCTTGTTCACCAGGCCGCCCAGCACCATCTCCACCAGATCCATGGTTTCCCGGTCGGTCACCCGCATGCCCTGGACGAACCGTCCCTGCTTGCCCACCCGGGCGAGCAGCTCGTCTATCTGGGGGCCGCCGCCGTGCACCACCACCGGATTCATGCCCACGAGCTTCAACAGCACCACGTCCCGGGCGAAACCGTTTTTCAGGTTCTCGTCGATCATGGCGTTGCCGCCGTACTTGATGACGATGGTCTTGCCATGGAAGCGCCGGATGTAGGGCAGCGCCTCGGCGAGAACCCGCGCCTTTTCGCGGGCGCTGGCGGGGGTAAGGCTCATGGGGGACGGGGCTCGGGGGAACGGGATTGGGGAAAAAAGAGCTCGCGACGCGGGGAAAACCTGCCTTATTCTACATCGGCCGGCAGGCCACGCGCGGGCGTTGCCGCCAGCGCGTGGCCCGTGCCGTACGCCGCATGGATGCCTGTCAAGAGATGGTCAGCCGGCGGCCGCTTGCTGCCGTGCGCTTGGGCAGGGTAAGCTCCAGCACGCCGTCGACGAAGCGGGCGCTCGCGGCCCCTTCGTCCACTTCCTGCCCCAGGGAGAAGGCGCGGAAGAGCTTTCCGTAGTAACGCTCCCGGCGCAACACCTTTTCGTTCTGCCGCTCCTCGCCGTTCTTCTTCACCTCCGCGGCGATGGCCACCTGATTGCCGTCGATGGTGACCTGGATGTCGTCTTTTTTGACACCGGGCAGCTCCGCCAGCACGGTGTACTTCTGCTCGTCCTCCTTCACGTCCATCCTGAAATGGGCGGGTCCCCGGCTCTCCAGGCTCATGGGTCGGACGAAAAACCCCTGCAGCAGGTCGTCCAGCTCTCCAAAGGGATCGAAGCGGGTGATGTTAGCCATGGGTGCCTCCGTCGGTGCTGGTGCATGGGTGGAACCTTTTTTGTTTAAATAGGTGCTGGAGCGCCTGTTTCAAGGCCGGCCCGGTGAGGGAGACCCACGGCGGGCCGTACGGCCCGGAAACCTTTCTCGCCAGCGCGCGGTCTTCCGGGAGGGCGGACGCCTCGCGGAAACGGATCCTGAGGTCGTTCGCCGCAAGACGGTATAATACAAATTTTGCCTATGACACGTCTCCTTACCGCCCTTCTCTTCGCCAGCTTTCTCCTCCACGCCCAAGCCCAGACTCCCGGAGCGCCCAAGGCGCCGCCCGTGACGGCCAAGGCGTGGGTGCTCATGGACTTCTATACCGGCCAGGTGATCGCCGGGGAAAACATGCACGAACGCATGGAGCCGGCCTCCCTGACCAAGCTCATGACGGCCTACCTCGCCTTCTCGGCCCTCAAGCAGAAGCAGTTGCGCCTCGACCAGACGGTACCGGTATCGACGAAGGCCTGGCGCGCCGAGGGCTCCCGCATGTTCATCGAGCCGGGGAAGCCGGTGACGGTGGAGGAGCTGTTGAACGGCATGATCGTGCAGTCCGGCAACGACGCCTCCATCGCCCTGGCCGAGGCCGTCGCCGGCTCCGAGCAGGTCTTCGCCCAGATGATGAACCGGGAGGCGGCCCGGCTCGGCCTCAAGAACACCCAGTTCGTCAACGCCACCGGGCTGCCCGACCCGCAGCAATATTCCACCGCCCACGACATCGCCCTACTGGCGGCTGCGTTGATCCGTGATTTCCCGGATTTCTACCCGCTCTACTCGCAAAAGGAGTACACCTATAACAACATCCGGCAGGCCAACCGCAACCGCCTGCTGTGGACCGATCCCTACGTGGACGGGGTGAAGACCGGCCACACGGAGGCCGCAGGGTACTGCCTGGTCGCCTCTACCCGCCGGGACGGCCGGCGCCTGATCTCGGTGGTTATGGGGGCGGGCTCCGAGACCGCCCGGGCGGTGGAGAGCCAGAAGCTGCTCAACTGGGGATTGCAGTTCTTCGACACGGTGCGGGTGTACCAGAAAGGGCAGGAGGTGGCCGTGCTGCCGGTCTGGAAAGGCAAGGAGAACGCGGTCAAGGTGGGCTTCCAGGACGACCTCTACCTCACCCTTCCCAAGGGCCAGGCGGAGCGCATTAAGGCCGCCCTGGAGCGGCAGGAACCCCTGATCGCCCCGGTGGCGGCGGGCCAGAAGGTGGGAACCTTGCGCCTCACCGTGGACGGCCAGCCGCTGGGCGAGTATCCGGTGGTGGCGTTGCAGAGCGTCCCGGTGGCCAACGTCTTCGGTCGCGCCTGGGACAGCTTGAAGCTCCTATTCAACTGAGGCTGCCATGATCTACCTGAACGGCCAGTTCATGCCCCTGGAAGAGGCGCGCATCCCGGTGCTGGACCGCGGCTTCATCTTCGGCGACGGGGTCTACGAGCTGATCCCGGTGTATTCGCGCCACCCGTTTCGCCTGGTCGAGCACCTGCAACGGCTGGATGCGAGCCTCAAGGAAATCCGGCTGCCCAATCCCCATTCTCTCGACGAGTGGGCGCGCCTTGTCCAAGAGGTCATCGCCCGCAATCCCTGGGAGGACCAGGGCGTGTACCTGCAGGTGACCCGCGGCGTGGCTCCGCGCGACCACGCTTTTCCCGTAGGCGTCGATCCCACCGTGTTCATCATGGCGAACCCCCTGTCCACCCCGCCCCGGGAGCAGATGGAAAAAGGGGTCGCCTGCGTCACTGCCGCCGACAACCGCTGGCTCCGGTGCAACATCAAGTCCATTTCGCTTCTGGCCAACGTGCTGCTGCGGCAGCAGGCGGTTGACGCTGGAGCGGTGGAGACCATCCTGCTGCGGGACGGCTTCCTCACCGAGGGGTCGGCGAGCAACGTGTTCGTGGTGCGCGGGGACACCCTGCTCACGCCGCCCAAGAACCACTTGATCCTGCCGGGCATCACCTACGACGTGGTGCTGGAGCTGGCCGCCTCCGGCGGCATCCCCGCGGAGGTGCGCGAGGTGTCGGAATTCGAGCTTCGTTCCGCCCAGGAGGTAATGCTCACCTCCTCCACCAAGGAAATCCTGGCGGTGGTGGAGCTGGACGGCCGGAAGGTGGGCGGCGGCCGGCCCGGACCGGTGTTCCAGCGGCTCCACCGGCTGTACCAGGAGTTCAAAGCCCGGGTGATGCGGACTCCGGCCCAGTCCCAGGCCCTCACCCGTTGAGATGGAGCCTTATGGACGAGCCCGCTTCAGCCCTCCGATACCCGTGCGATTTCCCCCTCAAGGTGATGGGACGGATGGAGCCTGGCTTCGCCCAGGCGGTGCTGGAGATCGTGCTGCAGCATGCCCCGGACTTCGACGCTGCGTCCATGGAGCTGCGCCCGAGCCGGCAAGCCCGCTACCTCAGCGTGACCTGCACCGTCCGCGCCACTTCGCGGGAGCAGCTCGATGCCCTGTACCGAGCCCTGTGCGACCACCCGAAGGTGGTGATGGTGCTGTGACGAGAGAGGACGCATGGGGCTGGAGGTGCTGAAACCAGCGGAGCCGAGCCACGAGGGCAACGCGCCCGCGGACGGGGTCGCAGTGCCTACGCCCGAAGGGCGCAGGGGCAACCCGGGAGCGGGCAAAGGCGCGCCCGCTTTCGTGATCCGACGGCTGGGGCATGCCGACTACGTCCCCACCTGGCAGGCGATGAAGGCGTTCACCCTTTCCCGGCGCGAAGACACACCGGACGAGCTGTGGGTCGTGGAGCATCCCCCCGTCTATACCGTGGGGCTGGCCGGGCGGGCGGAGCACCTGCCGCGCCGCGCCGACATCCCGGTGGTGCAGGTAGACCGGGGCGGCCAGATCACCTACCATGGGCCGGGCCAGATCGTCGTCTACCTGCTCCTGGACCTGCGCCGGCTGAAGCTCGCCGTGCGCCCGCTGGTGCGGCGCATGGAGCGGGCCGTGATCCAGCTCCTCGCCCGGCGCGGCGTCGAGGCCCACGCCCGAGACGACGCGCCGGGCGTCTACGTGGAGGGCGCCAAGATCGCAGCGCTGGGGTTGCGGATCCGCAACGGCTGCTGTTACCACGGGCTGGCGTTTAACGTGGACATGGACCTTGCGCCCTTCGAGGCCATCGACCCCTGCGGCTACCCGGGCTTGCGGGTGACGCAAGCGCGCAACTGGGGACTCACCGAACCCATGGACGCCCTGGCCGAGGAATTGATGGAAAACCTGGTAAGCGCCCTGTATCCGAGCATCCGACCATGACCGGCGCCATCGAGCGGGAAAAAGGTGCGGCCAAGACCGCCCGCAATCCCATCAAGATCGTTCCCCAGGAGACCCTTCTCAAGAAACCTTCCTGGATCCGGGTGCGAGTGGGGGGCGGCGAGCGGTTCCAGGAGATCAAGCGGCTGCTGCGCGCCCAGAGGCTGCACACCGTGTGCGAAGAGGCCTCCTGCCCCAACATCGGCGAGTGCTTCGGCAAGGGCACGGCCACTTTCATGATCCTGGGGGACCTGTGCACCCGCCGCTGCCCCTTCTGCGACGTGGCCCACGGCCGGCCGAAGCCGCCGGACCCCGAAGAGCCGCGGCATCTCGCGGAGACCGTGGCAGCGCTGAAGCTCAGATACGTGGTGATCACCAGCGTCGACCGGGACGACCTGCGGGACGGCGGCGCCCGGCACTTCGCCGATTGCATCCAGGCGCTGCGGCAGCGCTCTCCAGGGACCCGGATCGAGATCCTGGTGCCCGATTTCCGCGGCCGGCTGGAAGTGGCCCTCGAGATCCTTACCCGCCATCCCCCGGACGTGATGAACCACAACCTGGAGACGGTACCGCGGCTCTACAAGCTGGCGCGCCCAGGGGCGGATTACGCCCACTCCCTCAGGCTGCTCCAGGCGTTCAAGGCCCGGGCGCCGGGCGTGCCCACCAAGTCCGGGCTGATGGTGGGCCTGGGGGAGACGGACGAGGAGATCCTGGCGGTGATGCGCGACCTGCGGGCCCACGACGTGGAAATGCTCACCATCGGCCAGTACCTCCAGCCCACGGCCGGACACCTCCCCGTGGCCCGCTACGTGGAGCCCGAACGATTCCAGGCCTACGAGCGGGCGGCGCGGGAGATGGGCTTCGCCCACGCAGCGTGCGGCCCCCTGGTGCGCTCCAGCTACCACGCGGACCTACAGGCCCACGAGGCCGGCGTCTATTGAGCCTTCGTCAAGGGTTGTTTGACCATTGACCGCAGTCCCCTCCCTCCTCCCGGGAGAGGGGTTGAGCGCTCGCCGTGGAAATCCTGCCGCTCAAGGCGCCGCGGTCTCTCCCCGCCGCATCGGGACGAAAAACTCCAGCGGGCTGCGGAAAAAGCGCTTCACCACCTGCCACAAGAGCCCCTTCGCATCCCGCAGCCTGGCCCTGCGCGCCCGCAGGGCCACGTTGATCGCCAGGGTGAAGCTCACCAGCAGGTTAGTGACGCCGATCAGGTATAACCCCACCAGGCTGACGGCCAGGGCCTCCCACGCCACGGCATGCTCCAGCCCGACCAGGGCGTAGCCCAGGTTGGCGGTGGAGAAGGCGACGTGGCGGATGTCTAGGGGTAAGCCCATCAGAAACCCGATGAAGGGCGTGATCCCCAGGAGGACGCCGAAGAAGAAGTTGCCCGCCAGCGCCCCCAGGTGCTCGTGCACGTAGCCGGCGAAGCGCTCGGTGCGCTCCCTCCCCAGCAGCCGGTTCAGCCAGCGCAGATGTTTCACGCGCTGCGGGATTTGGTTGTAGACCGCCAGGTTGTCGTAATAGCCGGCGATCAGTCCTGCCAGGAACAGCCACACTCCCGCGATGGCGGCGTGGACCAGGGCGAGGCTCGTCCAGGGATCGAGCTCGTGCAGCAGCAGACCTGCCTTGGCCGGCGACACCGCGTGCTCGTCCAGCAGGCCGAACCAGAGCCAGGCGAGGAGATACGCCACCGGAAACGCCATCACCATGTTGCCCACGATGGCGATGAACTGGCTACGCATCACGTCCACGATCAGCGTTTCCAGCTTGCTCAGGTTGCGCCGGCCCGAGTCGGTTTCCGCCTCGATGGTGGCGGCGATGGTCTGGGCGGTCATGGCGGGCTGCTTGGTGGCGATGGTGAAATGGAAAAGATGCACCACCACGAAACCGAGCCCGTAGTTGAGACACACCGCCGCGGCCTCGATCAGGGGCGGAAGCTGGAGCTTGAGCAGGGCGATCTTGACCAGGGCCATGACGCCCACGATGAGCCCGGCGCCCATGGCGGAGCGCAGCATGCCGAAATACTCGGACGCGGTCACGGTCACGTAGTGCTCGCCCGCCCGGCCGCCCCGCTCCACGATCTGCAGCGCCAGCAGCTCCACGTTCTGGGCGATGTAGCGGCGCAGGCTGGCGCGGGTGTTCTCCGCCTGGATCACCTGCTTGAGCAGGGCGAGGGCCTGCCGGGGCCGGTCCTGGGCCTGGGCGGGATCCAGGAGGGCGAGGAGCGTCTTGACGCGCTCGATCGATTGAGCGAGGCGCAGCAGCAGGTAGCCCAGGTTCACGCTGGCGCCGTTCTTATTGGCCCGCCGCCGGATGCGGGCCATCACCTCCTCGCACTGGTGCAGAAGCACCCCCAGGTGCCGGTCGTCCTCGGGGGCCGGCTCGCGCCCGTCGAGCCATGCCCGGTAGCGCCGGATCCAGGCCACGATCTCCTGATTCTGGGCGAGGAACGGAGACTCGAACTCCTCGATGGCCGGCTCGTTGCGCACGAGCTCCGGTTCGAGCCCCATGGCCGCGATGCGGTAGGAGACGATTTGCAGCGCCTCCAGCACCTCCTCCTGCAGGGCGCCGGGGTCGGCGGCTTCGGCCAGCCTCAGGGCCCGGTACAGGCCGAGCCAGGTGTCTTCCGGGATACGGCCCACCCACTGATAGTCGTCCCGCCGCCAGAACACGACACCGATCAGATCCCGCAGATGGGCGGGATTCGGGGCCCAAGGGAGGAGGGCGCCGCCGATGCGCCGCAGCAGACCCCGGGCAAAACTCTCGTTGGGGAAGATTCCGCTGTCGGCGTACAGGTGCACCTGGCGCTTGGAGGCCAGCAGGTGAAGCAAGTAACGGCGGAAGGCATCCTGATACTCGGCGTTCTCCTCCAGGAGAAGCGCGAGCTGCTGGAGACGGGCGATGGCGGAGGCAACCTTCGCTGGATTCTCCGGCCGCAGCCTATCCACCAGGTGGACCAGGGGAGCGATGTCCTCGGAATCGGCGCCGACGAAGGCCTGAAGCGCCCGCTCCAGATGCTGGCCCTGAGCTTCCTGCGCCGTCCGGGTCATCCGGTCGCTCCCAAGACAATGGAATGAGGAAGTTTGCGGTCTTTCCCCGGTGGCGGCAAGCTTCCCGCTTTATTGAGCCTCCGGTAAATGGTTGACGAACCATTTACCGCTGTCCCTCCTCTCTCCTTCCCTCTCTCCCGGAGGGAGAGAGGGACTGGACTGTCCTCCTCCCTCGCCGGGGGAGAAGGAAGAGGAGGGGGATGCCCCTCTCCCCCAGGGAGAGGGGGAAGGGGAGAGGGCCGAGTATCGTCAAGCATTTTCAGGAGGCTTCGTAGGTTCTGGTTGAGGCAGACGTCCGGGGGCCGTATGATGGCGGGGCCATGACCCGCCGTCGTCCCAAGAACTGGAATTTCACCGTCACCGGTTGCCTCGCCCTGCTCCTGCTGGGGCCTTCTTTCTTTCCTCCCTCCGCCCTCGCCGTGACCGGGCTGTCGGACCAGGAGGCCGTCGACGGGCTCAAGCAGGCCCTGATCCAGGGCTCGAGCGTGGCGGTTGGGAAGCTCGGCGTGCCGGACGGGTTCCTCGGCAACCCCAAGGTGAGGATTCCCCTGCCCGAGCACCTCCAGAAAGGCGCCTCGATGCTGCGCATGCTGGGCCTGGGGGCCCAGCTCGACCAGTTGGAAGTGACCATGAATCGGGCCGCCGAGGCGGCGGTGCCGGAAGCGAAGGCCATCTTGCTGGAATCCATCAAGAAGATGTCGATCCAGGACGCCCGGCAGATCTTGACCGGCGGCAACACCGCCGCCACCGAGTACTTCCGCCGCACCGCCTCCGCACCCCTTGCCGCTCGGTTCCTGCCCATCGTCAAGCGGGCCACCGACCAAGTGGGGCTCGCCCGCCAGTACGACCAGATCGCCGGGCCGGCCGCTCAGTTGGGCCTGATCGACGAAAAACAGGCCACCTTGGACGGCTACGTCACCCAGAAGGCCCTGGACGGCCTGTTCCTGATGATGGCCGAAGAGGAACGGGCGATCCGCCGGGATCCCCTGGGCCAGGGAAGCCGCCTCCTGCGCAAGGTGTTCGGCGCGATCCGTTGAAGCGCAGGACCGGCGGCTCAAGGGGCTTTGCGCAGCGCCCCCAGCAGCCGCTTGATGATTTGCTCCTGGCTCTTCAGCCGCTCGCGGAAGGCGAGGCGCTCGGTGTCCGCGATTTCCATCCGCAGGTCCGAGAGAAAGCTCTCCAGCACTTCGATCAGGACTTCCCGCTCCTCAGGCGACAACTCCAATTGGGTCATGGCGGCGGCCCTCCTCCTTCTTCTTCGATTTTAGACACTCGGGGAGCTTCGGGGGATGGAGAGCCCTCAAGAAACTCCTCAGTGGGCCTCGTCCCAGTTGCGTCCGACCCCCACGTCCACCACCAGGGGGACCCGCAGCCGGGCGACGCCTTCCATCAGGCGGGGAACCTCCCGCTTGACCTCCTCCAGCTCCGCTTCCGGCACCTCCAGCACCAGCTCGTCGTGCACCTGGAGGATCAACCGGCTCGCGAGATTCCGCTCCCCGATCCAGCGGTGCACCGCGATCATGGCCAGCTTAATGAGGTCCGCCGCCGTGCCCTGCATAGGGGCGTTGATGGCGGCCCGTTCGGCCGCCTGACGCCGGGCGTTGTTGCCGCTCCTGATCTCGGGAAGCCACACCCGGCGCCCGAAGACCGTCTCCACATAGCCCTGGGCGCGAGCCTGCTCCCGCACCTGGGCCATGTAGGCGGCGACCCCGGGAAAACGGGCGAAGTAGCGGTCGATGTAGGTCTGGGCGGCGGCGCGCTCGATCCCGAGCTGGCTCGCGAGGCCAAAGGAGGACATCCCGTAGATCAGGCCGAAGTTGATGACCTTGGCGTAGCGGCGCTGCTCCGGTGTCACCTGGCCGTGGGGCACCCCGAACACCTCCGCCGCCGTGGAGGCGTGGATGTCCTCGCCCGCCTCGAAGGCCTTGAGCAGCCCCTCGTCGCCGGAGATATGGGCCATGATGCGCAGCTCCACCTGGGAATAGTCCGCCGAGACGATGAAATGGCCCGGTGGCGCGATGAAGGCCTCCCGGATGCGCCGGCCTTCGGCCGTGCGGATGGGGATGTTCTGCAGGTTGGGCTCGTTACTGGAGAGCCGGCCGGTCACCGCCACCGCCTGGGCGTAGTTGGTGTGCACCCGGCCGGTTTCCGGGTGGATCATGCGGGGCAGCTTGTCCGTGTAGGTGGACTTGAGCTTGGAAAGGCCGCGGTACTCCAGGATGAGCTTGGGCAGGGGATAATCCAGGGCGAGCTGCTGGAGCACGTCCTCGTCGGTGGACGGCGCACCGCCCGGGGTCTTCTTGACCACGGGAAGCTTAAGCTGCTCGAACAGGATTTCCTGGATCTGCTTCGGGGAATTGAGGTTGAAGGGCTGCCCGGCCACCTCATGGGCCTTTGCCTCGATCTCCATCATGCGCTGGGCAAGCTCCCGGCTCTGGGCCTCGAGCCGCGCCACGTCCAGCAACACCCCGTGCCGCTCCATGGCGAAGAGCACGTGCATGACCGGCATTTCCAGGGCCTGGTATACGTGGAGCAGCTTGGGCTCGGCTTCGAGCTGGGGAAACATGGCCCGATGCAGTTGCAGGGTCACGTCGGCGTCCTCGGCCGCGTACTCAGTGGCGCGCTCCACCGGTACCTGATCGAAGCCGATCTGGCCCGCCCCTTTGCCGCACACCTCTTCGTAGGTGATGGTCTTCACCCCCAGATAGCGCTCGGCCAGGCTGTCCATGTCGTGGGCGCGGTGGCTTTGCAGCACGTAGGACTGGAGCAAGGTATCGTGGACCACGCCCCGGAGCGCAACCCCGTGGTTCGCGAACACGTGCATGTCGTACTTGGCGTGCTGGCCTAGCTTGCGCTTCGTGTCGTCCTCCAGCCAGGGCTTGAGCCGCGCGAGGGCCCGGGTCAGGTCGAGCTGGGGCGGCGCGTCCGGGTAGCGGTGGGCAAGCGGCAGGTAGGCCGCCTCGTGGGGTTCCACGCAAAAGGAGATGCCCACCAGGCGGGCCCGCATCGGGTCGAGATCGGTGGTCTCCGTGTCCACGGCCGCGAGCCCGGCGGTCTCGAGCCGCGCCAGCCAGGCCTCGAGCTGCGCCTCGGTGAAGAGGGTCTCGTAACGGCGCTCGGCCCGGGGCTCGGCGGTTGCGGGGGCGGCCGCCCGGCCGCCGTCCCCCGCCGGGTCCTGGGCCTCGAGCTCCCTCAACCAGCTCCTGAAGTCGAAGCGCTGGAACAGGGCCTGGAGCCGCTCCCGGTCCGGGGGCCGAGGCCGCAGGTCCTCGATGGAAACGGGAAGCGGCACGTCGCGGCGCACGGCGAGCAGCTCCCGCGCCTTCGGCAACCACTCCAGGGCTTGGCGCAGGTTCTCCCCCGCGACGCCCGGGATCTCACCCGCCCGGGCCATCACCGCCTCGAGGCTCCCGTACTGCTGCAGCCACTTGGCCGCCGTCTTGGGCCCCACCTTGTCCACCCCCGGCACGTTGTCGATGGCATCCCCGATCAGAGTGAGGTAATCCAGCACCCGCTCCGGCGGGACCCCGAACTTGGCCCGGACCCCCGCTTCGTCCAGCGTTTCGTTGGTCATGGTGTTTACCAGCACCACGTTCTGGCCCACGAGCTGGGCGAGGTCCTTGTCCCCGGTGGAGACCACGCAGCGCAGCCCCCGCGCCTGCGCCTCGCGGCAGAGGGTGGCGATCACGTCGTCCGCCTCCACTCCCTCCACTTCCAGCAGCGGCCAGCCGAGGGCCTGGATCGCCTCCTTGAGGGGTTCGATCTGCCGCGCCAGGTCTTCCGGCATGGGCGGCCGGTTGGCCTTGTACTTGGGATACAGCTCCTCGCGGAAGGTCTTTCCTTTTGCGTCGAAAACGCAGCCGATATAATCGGCGTCATGTTCCCTGCGCAGCCTGCGCAGCATGTTCAGCACGCCGTAGATCGCCCCCGTCGGCTCGTTGTTGCGGTTTCTCAGGTCGGGCAGCGCGTGGAACGCGCGGTAGAGATAGGACGAGCCGTCCACCAACAGCAGCGTCTTCATCGGATGCTTTTCTTCTTTTGAGGTGCCCACATGAGTATCAGTCACAAGCTTCCTTCGGCGGTCGCCGTCGAAGCGTTGAAGAAAACCTGGTCGGCCCGGGAGTCGTGGCGGGTCTTCGGGATTATGTCAGAATTCGTCGAGGCGACGGAACGGCTGAGCGCGGTGATGCCGGCGGTGAGCGTCTTCGGCAGCGCCCGGGTCACCCCCAACCATCCGTACTACGCCCTCACGGAGAAAATCGCCCGGCTGCTCTCCGACGCCGGGTTCAGCGTGATCTCGGGCGGCGGCCCCGGCGTCATGGAAGCGGCCAACAAGGGCGCGTTCTTCGGAAAATCCCCTAGCGTGGGCCTCAACATCCAGTTGCCCCACGAGCAGCACGGCAACCCGTTCCAGGACATCTCCCAGAGCTTCCGTCATTTCTTCGCTCGCAAGTACATGTTCGTGAAGCTCGCCACCGCCTGGGTGGTGATGCCGGGCGGCTTCGGCACCCTGGACGAGCTGATGGAGGCCCTCACCCTGGTACAGACCGGCAAGTCCCGGCGCATTCCCATCATCCTGGTGCACGGACCGTTCTGGCAGGGGATGCTGGACTGGTTCCGCACCACGCTGGTCACCGAGGGCATGATCGACGCCGAGGACCTCGACCTGATCCAAGTGATCGACGAGCCCGAAAAGGTGGTGACCGCCATCTTCGACTACTACGCCACCCGCGGCTTCTCCCCGTCCGAAAAGGAAAAGGAGATGCAACTCAACCTGTAAGGCTCAACGAAAAGCCCGGGCGCTCGTCTATAATCCGGGGCCATGCCTCTGCAAAGGACAACGACATCATGATCCCCCACCGCTTCGTCCAGGGCCTCGCCGCCGCCGGGCTCTTTTGCCTCTGGGCCGCGGCGGCAGCCCAGACGCCCAACCCGCCTTCGAAGCAGCCGCCTGCGCCCGCGGGACAGCCGCCGTCCAAGCCGCAACCCCCGGCCAATCTGGAACCCCTGCCCGAGCCGCCTCCCCCACCCCCCGGCTACGAGCCGGACCCTTCCCTCGAGCCCCAGGTGACCATCATCCAGCGCGGGGAGGAGACGGTGGAGGAATTCCGCATCAACGGGCGCCTCTACATGGTCAAGGTGACACCCCGCTACGGGCCGCCCTACTACCTCATCGATTACCAGGGCAACGGCCAATTCATCCGCCGGGACAGTCCGGACCCGGGTTTCAGCCCGCCCATGTGGGTCATCGAGCGCTTCTAGCGGGGCGGAGCCCTTCGCCTGCCCCATGTCGGTCTTCACCCCCGTCACCCCCGAGGAGCTTTCCGCCTGGCTGCGCCACTACGCGGTGGGGACGCTCGTCGCCTTGGAAGGCATCGCCGAGGGGATCGAGAACACCAACTACCGGGTGACCACCACCCAGGGCCGCTTCGTCCTCACCCTGTTCGAGAAGCTCAGCGCCGAGGAGCTGCCCTTTTACGTGGACCTGATGGCCCACCTGGCGGAGCACGGCATCCCGTGTCCCCGGCCCATCGCCGGACTGGACGACTGCCGCTTCCGGCCCTTGAAGGGCAAGCCCGCCTGCCTGGTGAGCTTTCTGCCCGGGCGGCCGCAGGAGCATCCCGCGCCGGCCCATTGCGCCGCCGTGGGCGCCGTGCTGGCCGAAATGCACCTGGCGGGCGCCTCCTACCCGCGGCGGCTCGACAACCCCCGGGGTCCCAAGTGGTGGCGCGCCACGGCGCCTCAGGTGATGCCCCACCTTTCCCCGGAGGACGCCGCCCTGCTCAAGGAGGAGTTGCGCTTCCAGGCTCTGTACCGCTTCCACGACCTGCCCCGGGGGGTGATCCACGGCGATCTGTTCCGGGACAACGTGTTCTTTCTGGAGGGACGGGTGTCGGGGCTGATCGACTTCTACTTCGCGGGCAACGACGTCCTGCTCTATGACGTCGCCATCACGGCGAACGACTGGTGCCTGGATGCTCGGGGCCAGATAGACGAGGCGCGCTGCCGGGCGCTCCTCTCCGCCTACCACGAAGTGCGGCCCTTGACCGCTATCGAGCGCGGCGCCTGGCCCGTGCTGCTGCGGGCGGCGGCGCTGCGCTTCTGGATTTCCCGTCTCTTCGACTGGCATTTTCCCCGCCCGGGCGAGCTCACCCACGCCAAGGACCCGGAGCACTGCAAGCGCATCTTGACCGCCCACATCGCCGCTCAATCGCGGCTCGCGCGCCTGTGGGTTTAAAATAGTTTCGTTCGTTATCCGCTCGGAGAGGCAGATGCAGGTGCGCAGGCTCGCGCCCATGCGCGGCTGGGAATGGATCGTTCAGGGCTTCGCCCTGTTCCGCAGGAGTCCCCTCAACTGGATCGCCTTGTGCCTAGCCCTGGTGGGATTCGCCCTGGCCGCGAGCTTGATTCCCCCCATCGGCGAACTGGTGTTCTACCTGCTTTCGCCGGTGCTGCTGGCCGGTCTCATGGTGGGCTGCCGCAACCTGGAGCAGGGCGGCCGGCTGGAGCTCACCTGCCTGTTCGAGGGTTTCCGACGCCAGACCAGCGCCCTCGTCACCATCGGCGGCGTCTACCTGGTAGGGCAAGTGCTGATCTACGGGGTGGTGGTCGTGCTGGCCGGCGCGAGCCTCAACGAGCTCATGCGGGACGTGCAGGGATCGACGCCGCCAGCGGTGCCCCCCATGCCCGGCCAGGTGATGCTGGCCCTCGCCGTGGCCGCCGCCCTGTCGGTGCCCCTGCTTATGGCGGTGTGGTTCGCCCCGCTGCTGGTGATTTTCGACGGGCTCATGCCCTTCGCCTCCATGCGGGAGAGCTTCAACGCCTGCCTCGCCAACATCCTGCCCCTGGTGGTCTACAGCCTGATCCTGATGGTGCTGGGCTTCCTGGCACTGCTGCCCTTCGCCCTGGGGCTGATCCTGCTAGTGCCCACCGTGTTCGCCTCGATCTACGTGAGCTACAAGGAGATCTTCGCCGCCGATCCGGCCCTGGCCGCGGCGTGACGCGGGCACCAATATCCCGAGAATGCCTGGAGGCGCTCGGCCCACTCTCCAGGCTCAATGGGCGGGGGTGAGCTTGGCGTACTCCAGCGCCAGCCACTTCAGCCCCGCCTCGGAAAAGCGCACCTGCACCCGGGCGTCGGGGCCCCGGCCTTCGCAGTTGACGATGACCCCCCGGCCGAACTTGGGGTGAAGCACGCTCTGGCCCACGTGCCACTCGGGGCCGCCGGCGAGGCGAAACGCTGGCTCCGGCCAGGTGGATCCCTGGGGCGAAGCCGGAGCGGGCGCAGCCCGGCGTGCCGGGACCCCGCTCCCCATGGCCTTCACCAGCTCGGCCGGGATTTCCTGTAGGAACCGGGAAGGCACGTTGTAGCGGGTCTGGCCGTGGAGCATGCGGCTCTGGGCGAAGCTCAAGTACAGCCGCCGCCGGGCGCGGGTGAGGGCGACGTACATGAGGCGCCGCTCCTCCTCCACGCCGCCGGGGTCCAAGAGGCTCTGTTCGTGGGGGAAGAGCCCTTCTTCCAGGCCGGTGACGAACACGGCGTGGAACTCCAGCCCCTTGGCCGAGTGCACGGTCATGAGCTGGAGCGCCTCCGCGCCGCTCGCCGCCTGGTGCTCCCCGGCCTCCAGGGCGGCGTGGGCCAGGAAGGCGGCCAGGTCGTGTTCTTCCGCCTCTTGGAGGAAAGCGCTCGCCGCGTTGACCAGCTCGTCCAGGTTCGCGAGCCGCTCCTCCCCTTCCCGCTCGGCCCGGTAATGGGCGGCGAGCCCGCTCGCCTCGATCGCGTGTTGAACCAGCTCCGGCAGGGACAGGGCGGCAGCCGCGGCGCGCAGGTCCTCGATCAGGGCCACGAACCCCTCGATTCCCTTGCGGGCCCCCTCCGGCTTCTGTCCCCTGGCTTCCGCCCTCCGGCGCGCCGCCTCCCACAGGCTCGAGCCGGCGGCCGCCGCCTCGCTGCGCAACTGCTCCAGGGTGCGGGCGCCGATGCCCCGGACGGGGAAGTTGATGACCCGCTCGAGGGCGCCGTCGTCGCCGGGATTGGCCGCCAAGCGCAGGTAGGCGAGGGCGTGCTTGACCTCCTGGCGCTCGAAAAAGCGCAGCCCTCCATACACCCGGTAGGGAACGCCGGCGCTGAAGAGGGCGTGTTCCAGGACCCGGGACTGGGCGTTGGAGCGGTACAGCACCGCCATGTCGGAATAGGGCACCCCTTCCCGGCTTAAAGCCCGCACCTCGTCCACCACGAACCGGGCCTCTTCCTGGTCGGTCAGGGCCTGATACAAGCGCAGGGGCTCTCCTTCGCCGTCCGTGGTCCACAGGTTCTTGCCCAGGCGATGGCGGTTGTGCTTGATCACGGCGTTCGCCGCCGCCAGGATGTTGCCCGCGGAGCGATAGTTCTGTTCCAGCTTAATCAGCCGGTAGCCGGGATGGTCCCGCTCGAAATCCCGCATGTTCTCGGCGGAGGCCCCGCGGAAGGCGTAGATCGACTGGTCGTCGTCTCCCACCGCGAACAGGGGCGTCTCCCGGCCCGCCAGGCGCTTGAGCCAGAGGTACTGGAGGCGGTTGGTGTCCTGGAACTCGTCCACCAAGATATGGGCGAAGCGGTCCCGGTAATGGGCGGCGAGCGCCGGGTCGCGGGAGAAAAGCTCGTAGGCCCGGAGCAGGAGCTCGGCGAAGTCCACCACCCCTTCCCGGTCGCACTGCTCGTCGTAGGCGGCGTAGAGCTGCGCCATGCGCCGGGTGCGCTCGTCCAGGGCCTCCACCTGGGCGGCGCGCAGGCCTTGCTCTTTGGCGGCGTTGATGAAGTACTGGAGCTCCCGCGGCGGCACCTTCTCCTCGTCCACGTGCAGCCCCTTGAGCAGGCGCTTCACGAAGGCGAGCTGGTCCTGGCTGTCCAAGATCTGGAACAGGGCGGGCAGTCCCGCCTCCCGATGATGGGCCCGCAGCAGCCGGTTGCACAGGCCGTGGAAGGTGCCTACCCACATGCCCCGGGGATTGATGGGTAGCATAGCCGAGATGCGGGTGAGCATCTCCCGGGCCGCCTTGTTGGTGAAGGTGACCGCCATGAGCCCGTGGGGGACCACCTGTCCTGTCTGGATCAGATAGGCGATGCGGGTGGTGAGCACCCGGGTCTTGCCGCTGCCGGCGCCCGCCAGCACCAGGGCCGACTGGGGTTCCCCCGAAGGCTGCCGCAGGGGAAGGGTGACCGCTTCGTGCTGCTGGGGATTGAGTCCGGAGAGAAGCTGCGACATGGAAGAATACGGGGCCGCTCAAAGCCCCGTATTCTACACCGCGCTCGGTCCCCGCACGCGGGCGGTCGGCCTCACACCCGCGTGAGGGCCTCCAGCGCGTTCAGTTGCTTGCTCTTGGAGATCAGCTCCTGGATCAGGGGGGTGATGATGATCTCCATCGCCATGCCCATCTTGCCCCCGGGCACCACGAGGGTGTTGGGCCGGGACATGAAGGAGTTGTGCAGCATGGAGAGCAGGTAGGGGAAGTCCACCCCCCGGGGGTTGCGGAAGCGGATCACCACGAAGCTCTCGTCCAGGGTGGGGATGTCCCGGGCGATGAAGGGGTTGGAGGTGTCCACGATGGGTACCCGCTGGAAGTTGATGTGGGTGCGGGAGAACTGGGGCGTGATGTAGTGCACGTAGTCGTGCATGCGCCGCAGGATGGTGTGGGTCACCGCCTCCAGGGAGTACCCCCGATCGTTCATGTCCCGGTGGATCTTCTGGATCCACTCCAGGTTCACCACCGGCACCACGCCGATCAGCAGGTCCACCTTGCCGGCGATGTCGATGGCGTCGGTCTTCACGCCTCCGTGCAACCCCTCGTAGAACAGGAGGTCCGAGCCCGGAGGAATGTCCTCCCAGGGGGTGAAGGTGCCGGGCTTCTGGCCGTAGGGGGCCGCCTCCTCCTCGTTGTGGAGGTACTTGCGGTACCTCCCCCTGCCGTTTTCCCCGTAGGCGCGGAACAGGTTTTCCAGCTCCTCCCACAGGTTCGCCTCCGGGCCGAAGTGGCTGATGGCGCGCCCCTTCTTCTCCGATTTCTCGATCTGGCGCTTCATCTCCTCCCGGTCGTAGCGGTGGAACGCGTCGCCCTCGACGAACACCGCGTTGATCTTCTCCCGGCGGAAGATGTGCTGGAACGCCTGCTTGACCGTGCTGGTGCCGGCGCCCGACGAACCGGTAACCGCAACGATGGGATGCTTCTGCGACATGGCCTGCTCCTCGTCCCGTGGCATGCAAGGGGGCATCGACAGCGCTTAAATGCCCCAGTCTACCAAGCGTCAATTTAACAGAGGGTTTCGAAAGGCAAGATACGACTTGCTTATCGTATCGATAGCGTTTTCGTGGCAAATAACCCCCCAGGGACTGGCCGCGCCCGTTTCCTCCGGCACGCTATAATTCGTTTTTTCCTGAATTCACGGACTTTTTTTCGAGGCGCCAGGCTTATGGAAGCCCACTACCATCCGGAGCTCGTCGAGGCGCGAGCCCAGACCCATTGGGAAAAGACGCGCCGCTTCCGCGCGGTCGAGAACACGGACAAGCCCAAGTACTATTGCCTGTCCATGTTCCCCTACCCGTCGGGAAAGCTCCACATGGGGCACGTGCGCAACTACACCCTCGGCGACGTGCTGGCCCGCTACCACCGCATGCGCGGCTACAACGTGCTGCAGCCCATGGGCTGGGACGCCTTCGGGCTGCCGGCGGAAAACGCCGCCATGGCGAACGGCGTTCCTCCGGCCCGATGGACGTACGACAACATCGCCTACATGAAGCAGCAGCTCAAGTCGCTGGGCTTCGCCATCGACTGGGACCGGGAGCTCGCCACCTGCCGGCCGGAGTACTATCGCTGGAACCAGTGGCTGTTCCTGCGCATGCTGGAAAAGGGCCTGGTCTACAAGACCACGGGCATCGTGAACTGGGACCCGGTGGACCAGACCGTGCTCGCCAATGAGCAGGTGATCGACGGCCGCGGCTGGCGCACCGGGGCGCCGGTGGAAAAGCGCGAGATCCCCATGTACTACATGCGGATCACCGCCTACGCCGAGGAGCTGCTGGCCGGCTTGGACCGGCTTCCCGGCTGGCCCGAGCGGGTGAAAACCATGCAAGCCAACTGGATCGGCAAAAGCGAAGGGGTGCGCTTCGCCTTCCCCTACACGCTGCCGAACGGCGAGAAAGGCCTGCTCTGGGTCTTCACCACCCGGGCCGACACCCTCATGGGCGTGACCTTCTGCGCCGTGGCGGCCGAGCATCCCCTGGCCGCGTACGCCGCCCGGAATAACCCCCCGCTCGCCGCCTTCATCGAGGAATGCAAGCGCGGCAGCGTCATGGAAGCGGACCTCGCCACCCTGGAAAAGAAAGGCATGCCCACGGGACTGACGGTGATCCATCCCCTCACGGGCGAAGCGATCCCGGTGTGGGTGGCCAACTACGTCCTCATGGGCTACGGCGAGGGCGCGGTCATGGCCGTGCCCGGCCACGACGAGCGGGACTTTCACTTCGCCAAGAAGTACGGGCTTCCGATCAAGCAGGTGATCGAAGTGCCGGGCGAGACGTTTTCCACCGACGCTTGGCAGGACTGGTATGCGGACAAGGCACGCGGACGGTGCGTGAACTCCGGAAAATACGACGGCCTCCCCCACGAGGCGGCGGTAGAGGCCATCGCCGCGGACTTGAAGGCCCTGGGCCTGGGCGACAAACAGGTGCAATGGCGGCTGCGGGACTGGGGGATTTCCCGCCAGCGCTACTGGGGCTGTCCCATCCCCATCGTCCACTGCGAAGCCTGCGGCGAGGTGCCCGTGCCCGACGACCAGCTCCCGGTGGTGCTGCCCGAGGATCTGGTGCCCGACGGCAGCGGCAATCCCCTGGCGAAGACCCCCTCGTTCTACGAATGTTCGTGCCCCCGCTGCGGCCGGAAGGCGCGCCGAGAGACCGACACCATGGACACCTTTGTCGATTCCTCTTGGTACTTCCTGCGCTACTGCTGCCCGGACAACCACCGGGCCATGGTGGACGAGCGGGTCGCGTACTGGATGCCGGTGGACCAGTACATCGGCGGCATCGAGCACGCCATCCTGCACCTGCTCTACTCCCGCTTCTGGACCAAGGTGATGCGGGACCTGGGCCTCGTCTCATTGGACGAGCCTTTCACCAACCTGCTCACCCAGGGCATGGTGTTGAACGAAATCTTCTACCGAAAGGGCGAAGGCGGACGCATCACCTACTACAACCCGGCGGATGTGGACGTCCTGACCGACGAGCAGGGGCGCCGCGTCGGCGCGGTGCTGCGCTCCGACGGCAAGCCCGTGGAGTCCGGCGGCATCGGCACCATGTCCAAATCCAAGAACAACGGGGTCGATCCCCAGGCGTTGATCGAGAAGTACGGCGCCGATACGGCCCGGCTCTACATGATGTTCGCCTCGCCCCCGGAGCAGACCCTGGTCTGGTCGGACTCGGGCGTGGAGGGCGTGTACCGCTTCGTGCGGCGGCTGTGGAAGTTCGCCGCCGAGCACGAAGCCGCGATCCGCGGCGCCCCGGAGCGGCCTTCCGGCGAGTTGGATGGAGATCTCAAGGCGCTGCGGCGGGACGTGCACACCCACTTGAAGCAGGCCAACTTCGATTTCCAGAAGTTCCAGTTCAACACCGTGGTCTCGGCGGCGATGAAGATGCTGAATGCCCTGGAGGCCGCGCCTGTGGAGGGCAACGCCGAACGCAAAGCCGTGCTGCGCGAATCCATGGGCATTCTCCTTCGGCTCCTCGCCCCCATCGCCCCCCACGTCACCCATGTCCTGTGGGAAGAGCTGGGTTTCCCCGGCGACATCCTGGACGCCCCCTGGCCGGAGGCCGACGAGGCGGCGCTGGCCACCGACGAAGTGGCGCTGGTGATCCAGGTGAACGGCAAGCTGCGGGGCGAAGTGCGGGTGCCCGCCCAGGCCGACCGCGCCACCATCGAAAAGCTCGCCCTGGAGAGCGAACCGGCACGCAAGTTCGTCGCCGGCCAGCCGGTCAAGCGCGTGGTGGTGGTGCCGGGGCGGCTGGTCAACATCGTGGTGTAGTCGCCAGGGTGCGGGCGCCTGGACACAAGCGAGCCCGGGTTTCTCGGTTGTAGATGTACCTTTCGCACCTAAGGGCGTTGGGCTTCCTTGGCGATGCACAAGTCCATCTATTGCGATGCGCTCTGCAGCCGGGGAGAATGCAACGGGATAGCGGATAGGCGGCCATGAAAAGGGACGAAGCCATTCAAAAGCTGCGGCAGCATTTCCCCGAGCTGCGGGAACGCTTCGGGGTGGCCCATCTGTCCGTTTTCGGCTCGGTGGCGCGCGACGAGGCCGGACCGGAGAGCGACGTGGATATCCTCGTCGAGTTTTCGCCCGATGCCCGGGTTGGCTTGTTCGGCCTCATCGAGTTGCAGCAGCGTCTGGAGGAGCTACTCGGCTGCAAGGTGGACGTCGGTACGCCGCAAGGTCTAAGGCCGCGCATCCGGGATCGTGTGCTCAGTGAGGCCGTGCATGTCGCCTAGGAAATGGCCGCGCCGGCTTGAGGACATCCTCGACGCGATTTCCGAAATCCGATCCTTCGTGGCCGGTATGCCGTACGACCAATTCCGTTCGGACGCCAAAACGCTCAAGGCCGTGGAGGCCGATCTGATGATCATCGGCGAAGCGGCCGGCCATATTCCCGATGACGTGCAGCAAGCGAATCCTGAGGTGCCTTGGCATCTCATGCGAGCGATGCGGAACCGTATCGTGCACGTCTATTTCGATATCGACCCGCGTATCTTGTGGGACACCATCCAGCAAGACCTGCCACTTCTGGAAAAAGCGATCAAAAAGCTCTTGGAGAAAGACAATTGATTCCTGGGGCGGCGGAGGCTACGGGAAAGCCGTTGTCGGCCAGTCGATGAAACGCTTCCTGGTGGTGCCGGGGGCGGGTCAACCTCATTGGGTTAGCCATCAGGGCACGGGCGCTTGGGCACCGGCCAAGCCCTGCTTGCCCGTTCGGGTTGCGCATCAGGGCGAGCTTATTTAAGCTTCTGCCATAAAGTCTTAATAAAAAGCATCCCTATTTCACATCGTTGATTAATGAGGAGCCCCCGCCCCCATGAAGCGGGGCGAAACCGGCAGATATGAGGTGATCGCCGTTGCGGGAGAGAGGGTTCGCGCGCTCATCCCCGCGCCCCTGCCTCCAGTGCCTCCCCTTGTCTTCGACGGAGCCCTTCAGCAGGCGTTGGAAGCTGCGGTGCTGGCGCTCGGCCGGCTGGACGGCGTCTCCACCTTACTGCCGGATAAGTCTTTGTTTCTCTATGCTTATGTTCGGAAGGAGGCGGTCCTCTCGTCCCAGATCGAGGGGACGCAATCCTCCCTCTCGGACTTGCTCCTGTTCGAGCTTCACGAAGCGCCCGGCGTGCCGCTCGATGACGTGGTGGAGGTGTCGAACTACGTGGCCGCACTCGAGCACGGCTTGCGCCGCTTGCGTGGGGGGTTTCCCCTTTCGAGCCGTCTGATTCGCGAAATCCACGGCGTACTGATGTCAAGCGGCCGCGGAAGTCACAAGGAGCCGGGCGAATTTCGCCGTTCGCAGAACTGGATCGGGGGCGGCCGTCCGGGTAACGCCACCTTTGTTCCGCCGCCGCATACAGCGGTGCCCGACTGCATGTCCGATCTCGAGCGCTTCTTGCACGCCACGGACAATGGCCTTCCCGCGCTTGTCCGGGCCGGGCTCGCCCACGTGCAATTCGAAACGATCCACCCGTTTCTCGACGGCAACGGACGCGTCGGGCGGATGCTCATCACATTCCTGCTGTGCCACGCGGGCGTTTTGCGCGAGCCCCTTCTCTACCTGAGCCTCCACTTCAAGCAGAATCGCAGCGCCTATTACGAATTATTGGATCGAGTGCGCCGCGAGGGCGACTGGGAAATGTGGCTGGAATTCTTCCTCAAGGGCGTCCAACAGGTGGCCGAAGGCGCGGTCTCGACGGCCGAGCGGCTTTCCGAACTGTTCCGAACGGACCGAGGGCGGATCGAAGCGGCGTGCCGGCGCGCCGGCTCGGCTCTGCGCGTGCACGAGGCGCTCAAGGCGCGGCCGATTCTCTCCATGCCCGACGTTTGCAATGCGACCCGCCTGTCGTTCCCGGCCGCCTCCTCGGCCATGGAACTGCTCTGCGGGCTCGGCATCGCGAAAGAGCTGTCCGGCAAGCGGCGCAATCGCCTCTTCGTGTACGACCGCTATCTTGCCATCCTGAACGAAGGAACGGAGCGGCCATGAGCGTCGAGATCTCCGAAGGCTTGTCCGAGGGGGACAGAGTGAGCGTGACCTGCGCAGTAAAGACACTCCATGGGTGAGAGGCTTCTACGAGAAGGCCAGATTCTCACCGGCTCGTTATTCAGCGAGCCGATGCGGGTGGAGACCGTGCGCGCGAACGGCCCGGACACGTGGGTAGCCGGCCTCGTCGGCACGCAATCGGAGCGGTTCCGCAAGGTCACGCTCACGCGTCGCGATCTCCAGAATCTCACCATCCTGGACGCGCGGCATACCTACGACGGCGACGGGCGTCTCCTTCGCCTCGGCCTGCAGGCGTACGCTCTCGGCATCGCCTACGAGTTCGATCCGTACTTCGGCCTTTCGATCTCCCGCGTGGACCCGCTGCCGCACCAGCTCGAGGCGGTCTACGACTACCTCTTGAAGCTCCCGCGGGTCCGGTTCCTGCTGGCGGATGACGCCGGGGCCGGGAAGACGATCATGGCGGGCCTGCTCATCCGTGAACTCGAACTCCGGGGTTTGGCCGAGCGCATTCTGATTGTCTGTCCTGCCAACCTCACGTTCCAATGGCAGCGCGAGCTGAAGGAGAAGTTCGACGAGAAGTTTCTCGTGCTGAAGGGCAGCGACATCCGGGATCAGTTCGGGGTCAACCAGTGGCTGAAGCAGAAGCGGGTCATCGCTTCGCTCGACCTCGCCAAGCGGCACGAGATCCTGCCGGGGTTGCGGCAGGTCCATTGGGACCTCGTCATCGTGGACGAGGCGCACCGCATGTCGGCGTCCGACGAGAGCCACAAAAGCCTGCGCTACAAGCTGGGCGAGCTTCTGCGGGACACGTCGGATCACCTGCTGCTGACTGCCGCGCCGCAGTCGGGCATCGAGGATGCCTTTCCCTTGCTCCCCGGGCTTCCGCGCCCCGAGTTCGCCGAGTGGAATGTCGGCAGCCTGCATGATACGCAGCGCATCGAGCTCCATTTCGTCCAGCGCACCCGCCGCGACATCGAGCAGACCTGGAAGGGTGACGCCTCTTTTGCGAAGCGGAAGCCGGCCGACGCGACCTACAAGCTCTCCGATCCGTGCCGCGAGCCTTCGAGCGCGCCTACGCGTTTTGCTCGGAGATCGTGCGCACCGGTGAGCGCCTGGAGGCGCGCAAGCGCCGCGTGCGCTACTGGGGTGCGCTCGCGCTTCTGCGCTGCGTGATGTCGAGTCCGGCTGCGGCGTTGGCGGGCGAAACGAGGTACCGGGCTAAGGTGGGCACGCGGCTTCGGAGAGAGCGAACGATTTAAAGTTGGTGTTGAGACGTTATGAAAGGAACGAAGAGAGTCATGGCCAAACAACAGAGCGCCACCTCCGCTAACCTGGGCTTCGAGGCGGAGCTCTGGGCGGCGACAAATGCCCTGCGCGGCTCGATGGACGCCGCCGAGTACAAGCACGTCTTCCTCGGGCTCATCTTTCTCAAGTACATCTCCGACGCTTTCGAGGAGCAGCATGCGAAGCTCGTCGCTGAGCAGGCCCAGGGCGCCGACCCCGAGGACCCGGACGAGTACCGGGCGGAGAGCATCTTCTGGGTCTCGCCCGAGGCCAGCTGGTCCGAGCTGCAGAGGAATGCTCGCCAGCCTACCATCAGCGAGCTCGTGGACCATGCCATGGCGGCCGTCGAGCGTGACAACCCCTCGCTCAAGGGGGTGCTCCCCAAGGACTACGCCCGGCCTGCCCTCGACAAGCAGCGCCTCGGGCAACTCATCGACCTCATTTCCAACATTCACCTGGACAGGGGCGACAACCACGCCCGGGACATCCTGGGCCGGGTCTACGAGTACTTCCTGACGCAATTCGCCAGCGCCGAGGGCAAGAAGGGCGGCGAATTCTACACCCCCCGGTGTGTGGTACGGCTCCTCGTGGAGATGCTCGAACCCTTCCAGGGCTGCGTCTACGACCCCTGCTGCGGCTCGTCAGGCATGTTTGTGCAGTCGGTGGAGTTCATCGAAGCGCACGCCACCGGAAACGGCAATAGCGGCCGCGCCCGCAGCCAGATCAGCATCTACGGCCAGGAGTCGAACTACACCACCTGGCGCCTCGCCAAGATGAACCTCGCCATCCGCGGCATCGAGGGGAGAATCGCCCCCGGCGACACCTTCCACAACGACCGCTTCCCAAACCTCAAGGCCGACTTCATCCTCGTCAATCCCCCGTTCAACGTCTCCGACTGGGGCGGCGAGCGGCTGCGCGACGACAAGCGCTGGAAGTACGGCGTGCCGCCCAAGGGCACCGCCAACTTCGCACAGGCCCGTGCTGTATGAAACTCGAAGACCTCACGCCCGGAGCGAGCGTCCGCGGCATCCTGCCCGATGCCGCCGTCACCGTCGTGAACGTGCAGTGGCACGGCTCCGACGCGCTCACGCTGGTCTATCGTGATCCTGCCGGCAAGTTGGCGGATGAGATCCTCTACCGCCACGACGAGCAGCGCCTCGAGATCGTCGAGCAAGGTCGCCCATGGAGCTTCGACGGCGACGGTACGACGTTCCGCTTGGTCGCCGAGGCGCATCGCATCCGGCTCGCACACCTCTTCGACCCCGTGCTCGCGGTCCACACGTCGCTCGTCGAGCCGCTGCCCCATCAGATCACGGCGGTCTACGAGGCGATGCTTCCTCGTCAGCCGCTGCGCTTCCTGCTCGCCGACGATCCGGGTGCCGGCAAGACGATCATGGCCGGACTCCTCATCAAGGAACTCATTGCGCGAGGTGATCTCAAGCGTTGCCTCATCGTCTGTCCCGGAAGCCTCGTCGAGCAGTGGCAGGACGAACTGGCGCGGAAGTTCCACCTCCCGTTCGAGATTCTGACCAACGACAAGCTGGAAGCGGCCCGCACCGGAAACTGGTTCCTGGAGAACGACCTCGTCATCGCGCGACTGGACAAGCTCGCACGCAACGAGGATGTGCAGCAGAAGCTCGCCGCACCGGACAACCGTTACGACCTCGTGGTATGCGACGAGGCACACAAGCTCTCCGCGACCTTCTTCGGCGGCGAGGTGAAGTACACCAAACGCTACCGCCTCGGGCAGCTTCTCTCCGGCATAACGCGCCACTTCCTGCTGATGACCGCCACGCCGCACAACGGCAAGGAGGAGGACTTCCAGCTCTTCCTCGCGCTGCTCGACGGCGACCGGTTCGAGGGGAGGTTCCGCGACGGCGTGCACCAGGTGGACGTCTCCGACCTGATGCGGCGCATGGTGAAGGAGAACCTTCTCAAGTTCGACGGCACGCCGCTCTTTCCGGAACGCATCGCGTACACGGTGCCCTACAAGCTCTCGCCGGCGGAGGCTCGCCTCTATAAGGAAGTCACGGAATACGTACGCGAGGAGTTCAATCGCGCCGAAGCGCTGCAGAACGATAAGCGCGCCGGCACGGTCGGCTTCGCGCTCACGATCCTGCAACGCCGCCTCGCCTCGTCACCCGAAGCTATCTATCAGTCACTGCGTCGGCGTCGCGAACGGTTGGAGAAACGCCTTCGCGAGCTGGAACTGATGCAGCGGGGTGCGATGTCGGCACCCGTGACGGGAGGGCCGATTCTCGACCCTGAAGATGTCGAAGACCTGGAGGACGCCCCTGAGAACGAGGTCGAAGCCGTTGAGGAGGAGATTCTCGACCAGGCAACTGCAGCGAGCACCATCGCCGAACTCAAGCTGGAGATCGAGACGCTCGCTCGCCTCGAAGCCCTCGCCGCCGAAGTACGCCGCAGCGGTCAGGACACCAAGTGGCGCGAGCTGTCGCAGCTCCTGGGCGAGATCTTCACGCCCGCCGCGCTCACAGCCGGCGAGCCCGATCCGCCGCCGTACGACGCCCGCTCCATCCCAAAGCCCGCGCGCTCGCCACGCCAGAAGCTCGTGATCTTCACCGAGCACCGCGACACCCTCGCCTACCTCGAGCAGCGGATCGGTTCCCTACTCGGACGGCCCGGAGCGATCTCGGTCATCCACGGGGGAATGGGTCGCGAGGAGCGGCGCAAGGCGCAGGAGAGCTTCCTGCACGACCCCGAAGTGCGCGTGCTGCTCGCGACCGACGCCGCGGGCGAGGGCATCAACCTTCAGCGCGCGCATCTGATGGTGAACTACGACCTGCCGTGGAATCCGAACCGCCTCGAGCAGCGCTTCGGCCGCATCCACCGCATCGGTCAGACCGAGGTCTGCCACCTGTGGAACCTCGTCGCCGAGGAAACGCGCGAGGGAGATGTCTATCGGCGTTTGCTGGAGAAACTCGAAGAGGCGCGCGCGGCACTCGGCGGCCAGGTCTTCGACGTGCTCGGCAAGCTCCAGTTCGAGGGGCGGCCTCTGCGCGAGCTCATGATCGAGGCCATCCGCTACGGCGACCGGCCGGAAGTGCGCGCGCGACTCACCCGTGCCGTGGAGCGCGCGGTCGAGAAGGATCGGCTCCGGGACCTGTTGGAAGAGCGCGCGCTCGCGCACGACGCGATGGATGCGAGCCGGGTCGCGCGCGTGCGCGAGGACATGGAGCGCGCCGAAGCGCGGCGCCTGCAACCGCACTACATCGAGTCGTTCTTCCTCGAAGCGTTCCGGCGACTGGGCGGCACCGCCCGGGAGCGTGAGCCGCGACGCTACGAGCTGACGCACGTGCCCGCGCCGGTGCGCAAGCGCGACCGGCAGATCGGCGCCGGAGATCCGGTGCTCGCCCGTTACGAGCGCATCGTCTTCGAGAAGCCGCTCATCGCGCCCCCGGGTAAACCGCTCGCGGCCTTCATCTGCCCCGGCCATCCGCTGCTCGACGCTGTGCTCGATCTCACGCTGGAGCGCCACCGCGACCTCTTGAGACGCGGTGCAGTCCTCGTGGACGAACGCGATCCCGGAACGGCGCCGCGCGTGCTGTTCTTCCTGGAGCACGCGATTCAGGACGCGACGGCGCTCCCATCCGGGGAACGGCGCGTGATTTCGCGCCGCATGCTCTACGTCGAAATGGACCAGGCAGGCAACACGCGGCACCTGCACTACGCGCCGTACCTCGACTACCGGCCGCTCGCCGAAGGCGAGCCCGACGCCGCGACGCTGCTCGCGCGCCCCGAGGCCGCGTGGATCACGCGGGACTTGGAGCAGCGCGCCCAAGGCCACGCCATCGCCCACGTCGTACCGGAGCATGTGAAGGAAGTGCGGGATCGCCGTCTCGCGTGGATCGAGAAGACGCGCGCGGCGGTGAAGGACCGGCTCACGAAGGAGATCGCCTACTGGGATCACCGCGCCGAAGAGCTCAAGGCGCAGGAACAAGCCGGCAAGGCCGGCGCGCGGCTCAACTCCCAGGAAGCGCGGCGCCGGGCCGACGAGTTGCAGGCGCGTCTGGGACGCCGCCTCGCTGAGCTCGATCGTGAGGCACAGATTTCGGCGCTACCGCCCGTGGTGCTCGGCGGTGTCGCGGTCGTGCCCATGGGGCTGCTCGCCAAGGTGATGGGTCGGGCAGCGCTAACGGCAGCAACCCCCGTCGATACGCAAGCGAGCGCGACCCGGGCACGCGCCCTCGTGATGGAGATCGAGCGCCGGCTGGGCTTCGAGCCGGTCGACCGCGAGCACGAGAAGCTCGGCTACGACATCGAAAGCCGCGATCCCAGAACGGGCCGTCTCCGGTTCATTGAGGTAAAGGGGCGCATCGCCGGCGCTGACGCGGTGACGGTGACGAAGAACGAGATTCTCTACTCGCTCAACAAGCCCGACGACTTCATCCTCGCGATGGTCGAGTTCCATGACGACGGCGGCCATCGCGTCCGTTACCTGCGTCAGCCGTTACGGCGCGAGCCGGACTTCGGCGTCACCAGCGTCAACTACAACTTCGCGGAGTTGCTCGCGCGGGCGACGGACCCGAATTGACGATTCATGTGATGAATGAATATCATTCACGCGATGAAAACGCTGCCTCGTCTGGTTGGCGCCGCCCTGGCCGAACGGCTGCGCGTGATGCCGGCGGTCGTGGTTAGTGGCGCGCGCTGGCCCGGCGCGGCGGCTACCCCACCCCGGCGCTGGCGCTCCGCACCGCCGCCGAGCGTGCGGTGTGGTTCGACGGCTACGTGCGTACTTATCTCGAGCGCGACCTCCAGGAGCTGGCCGCGATCTCGGCGCTGCCCGACTTCCGCCGGCTGATGCGCGCGGCGAGCCTCCGGCTGGGCCAGCTCCTCAACCAGACCGAGCTGGCCCGCGACGTGGCGCTGCCGCAGCCCACGGTGCACCGCTGGCTCAACCTGCTCGAGACCTCGTACCTGCTCGTGCGCCTGCCGGCCTACGCGGTCAACCGCACCAAGCGCCTGATCAAGTCGCCCAAGCTCTACTGGAATGACACCGGCCTCGCACTGCATCTCGCGGGCGTGGATGCGCCGGGCGGTGCGCATCTCGAAAACCTCGTGCTCGGCGACCTGCTCGCCTGGCGCGACGCGCGGCTCGAGCGCCCCGAGCTCTGCTATTGGCGCACCACGCTGGGTGAGGAGGTGGACTTCGTGATCGAGACCGGCGGCAAGCTCCTGCCCATCGAGGTCAAGGCCACCGCGCGCCCGCGCCTCCCCGACGCCGCGCACCTGCGGACGTTCCGCAAGGAGTACGGCAGAAAGGCACGCGCCGGGCTCCTGCTCCACACCGGGACGACGCTCGAGTGGCTGGCTCCCGACGTGCTCGCTGCGCCGTGGTGGAGGGCGCTGTGAAGAAGAAGCTCATCGAAGTCGCCCTCCCCCTCGAATCCATCAACAAGGCCGCCGCGCGGGAGAAGTCCATCCGCCACGGCCACCCCAGCACCCTGCACCTGTGGTGGGCGCGCCGGCCCCTAGCTGCTGCCCGGGCGGTGATCTTCGCCCAGATTGTGGACGACCCCTCGGCGGTGCCCGAGGAGTTCCCCACCCCCGAAGCGCAGGAGCGCGAGCGCCGGCGGCTCTTCCGCATCATCGAAGAGCTGGTTCAGTGGGAAAACACCACCAACGAAGCCGTGCTGGAGAAGGCGCGCGCCGAGCTCTGGAAGAGCTGGCGGCGAACCTGCGCAGACAACGCGAACCATCCGCGGGCGAAGGAGCTGTTCGACCCCGAGAAACTCCCCGCCTTCCACGACCCCTTCGCCGGCGGCGGCGCCTTGCCGCTCGAAGCGCAGCGGCTGGGCCTGGAGGCCTACGCCAGCGACCTCAATCCGGTGGCGGTGCTCATCAACAAGGCCATGATCGAGATTCCGCCCAAGTTTGCCGGCAAGCCGCCCGTACATCCTCCCTCTCCCAGCGGGAGAGGGGATGGGGGTGAGGGCTTGTTCCAGCGCGGTTGGCGGGGCGCACAGGGCCTGGCCGAGGACGTGCGCTACTACGGCCAGTGGATGCGCGACGAGGCCGAGCGGCGCATCGGCCACCTGTACCCGAAGATCGAGATCACCCGCGAGATGGTGGAAGACCCCATCAACCCCCGGCCTGACCTCGCGCCGCTCGTCGGCCAGAAGCTCACCGTGATCGCCTGGCTGTGGGCGCGCACGGTCAAGAGCCCCAACCCGGCCTTCGCGCATGTGGACGTGCCGCTCGCTTCGACGTTCATGCTCTCGACCAAGGCAGGCAAAGAGGCCTACGTCGAGCCGGTGATCGAGGACGGCGGCTACCGCTTCACCGTCAAGGTGGGTAAGCCCAAGGACCCGGAGGCGGCGAAGAACGGAACATCGGCTGGCAAGCGTGCGGCGTTCAAGTGCTTGATGTCCGGCGCGCCGATTCCCTACGACTACATCCGGGGCGAGGGCCAGGCCGGGCGTATGGGCGCACGGCTGATGGCGATCGTCGCCGAAGGCCCGAACGGACGCGTGTATCTGCCGCCCACGCCAGAACACGAAGCGATTGCGCGGGAGGCGAAACCGACGTGGAAGCCGGAGGTTGCGATGCCCGAGAACCCGCGCGACTTCAAGACACCGCTCTACGGCCTCACGACCTACGGCGACCTCTTCACCCCGCGCCAGTTGGTGGCGCTGACGACCTTCTCCGACCTGGTGGGCGAGGCGATGGAGCGGGTTAAGCGCGACTACCTGAGGGCGATGGGTGAGGAGGCCCCCACCCCAGCCCTCCCCCAGAAGGAGATGATAGCCCCCACCCCAGCCCTCCCCCGCTGGGGGAGGGAGCCATTCTCCTCCCCCCAGCGGGGGGAGGACGGGAGGGGGGTCAATACCCAGCGGGGGGAGGACGGGAGGGGGGCCAATACCCAGCAGCAAGAGACCAGGGGGGCAGCATCGGAAGCCGGCATGGGGGCCACCGAGGCACAATTCTGGCAGCCTACGCCGGTTCCCCCAGCCCTGTTGCAGGCTGCGCGTGACCTGCGCAAGACCATGACCGATGCGGAACAGTTGTTGTGGCAGTGTTTGCGCGGGAAGCAGTTGGGCGGTTTTAAATTTCGCAGGCAGCATCCCATTGACCGCTTCGTTCTGGATTTCTACTGTCCTGCGGCAAGATTAGCGATCGAGCTGGACGGCAGTCAGCACAACACCGAGCAAGGCCGGGCAGCCGATGCGGAGCGCACCGCCTGGTTGAATGCACAGGGTATTCGCGTGTTGCGTTTCTGGAACAGTGAGGTGTTCAACAACCTCGAGGGTGTGATCACCACCATTTGGGAGGCCCTGCATGCTTACTCCGACGTTGGCCCCCACCCCAGCCCTCCCCCAGCGGGAGATGTTGACCCCCACCCCAGCCCTCCCCCAGCGGGAGATGTTGACCCCCACCCCAGCCCTCCCCCTCCGGGGGAGGGAGCTATGATCCTCCCCCCAGCGGGGGGAGGACGGGAGGGGGGCCTTCCCCTCCGCGACGGCGGCGCTGGCGCCCAGGCCTACGCCGAGGCCGTGGGGATTTATTTGGCGTTTGCGGTGGATAAGGTTGCGGACTACTGGTCCACGATTTGTACCTGGCATTCAAGTAAGGAGCTGATTCGCAACACGTTTGGCCGCCAGGCAATCCCCATGATGTGGGACTTTGCCGAGGCTAATCCCTTCTCCGAGTCCAGCGGCAACTGGATGGCAATGGTGGACTGGACGTGGAAGGCCACAGAAGTGTTGCCAGCCCAATCTGCGGGGGCCTCGAGCCAAGCTGACGCCCACACCCAGGCCGTCAGCACCAACAAGCTCGTCTCCACCGACCCGCCCTACTACGACAACATCGGCTACGCCGACCTGTCGGACTTCTTCTACGTCTGGCTGCGGCGCTCGCTGCGCGGCGTCTTCCCCGATCTGTTCGCCACGCTCGCTGTGCCCAAGGCCGAGGAGCTGGTCGCTACGCCTTACCGCCACGGCAGCAAGGAGAAGGCCGAGCAGTTCTTCCTTGACGGCATGACCCAGGCCCTGCACCGCCTGGCCGAGCAGGCCCACCCGGCCTTCCCGGTCACCATCTACTACGCCTTCAAACAATCCGAAACCGCCTCCCCTCCCCCGCTGGGGGAGGGGCAGGGTGGGGGCCAAAGCTCCCCAGCGGGGGAAGGGCAGGGTGGAGGCACCACTAGCACCGGCTGGGAGACCTTCCTCGAGGCCGTGATCCGCGCTGGCTTCGCCATCAGCGGCACCTGGCCGATGCGGACCGAAATGAAGACCCGCCAGATTGCGATGGGCACTAACGCCCTCGCGTCCAGCATCGTCCTGGTCTGCCGCCCGCGCACCCCCTCCCTTCTTCCCTCCCCCAGCGGGGGAGGGGTAGGGTGGGGGACCGCCACCCGCCGCGAGTTCGTCGCCGCGCTCAAGGCCGAGCTGCCCGCGGCGCTCGCCGAGCTGCAAAAGGCCAACATCGCCCCGGTGGATCTGGCGCAGGCCGCCATCGGCCCCGGCATGGCTGTCTACACGCGCTACGCCAAGGTCCTGGACGCCGAGGGCAAGCCGCTCACGGTGCGCGAGGCGCTAGCGCTCATCAACCAGATCCTCGACGAGGTTCTGGCCGAACAGGAGGGAGACTTCGACGCCGATAGCCGCTTTGCCATCGCCTGGTTCGAGCAGTACGGCTTTGCCGAAGGCGAGTTCGGTGTGGCCGAGACGCTCTCCAAGGCCAAAAACACCAGCGTGGCGGGCTTGGCCGAGGCGGGCATTCTCGAATCCAGGCGCGGCAAGGTGCGGCTCCTCAAGCCAAGCGAGCTGCCCGCGGACTGGGACCCCGCCACGGACATGCGCCTCACGGCGTGGGAGATGGTCCACCACCTGATCCGCGTCCTCGAATCCGGCGGAGAGAGCGCGGCCGGAGGGCTCGTCGCAAAGCTCGGCAGCAAGGCCGAGACCGCGCGCGAGCTGGCCTACCGTCTCTACACGATCTGCGAACGCAAGAAGCGCGCGGCGGAAGCGCTCGCCTACAACGGGCTCGTGCAGAGCTGGCCGGAAATCGCTCGGCTGGCACAGGACGCTCCGGCGGCGGTGCCCGCTCAGACCGACCTGGACATTTGACGGCAATACGGGAATACGGTTAACATGCTTTCCATGAAAGCCACCATCGACATCCCCGACGAGCTGTACCGCAAGGTCAAGGCCAAGAGCGCACTGCTCGGCAAGCCGGTGCGCGAGGTGACGGTCGAACTGTTTCGACAGTGGGTCGAAGGGGCCGAAGCGGCACCGCCGCCGGCAGGCGCCGACTGGCTGGAGGAGTTCAGGAAGCTGCAGATCCCCGCCGGCGCTGCCGGCCCGACTGCGCGCGACATCCTCGAGGAAGGGCGTAACCGCCTGGAGCCGGGACGGTGATGACGGTCGATGCCAGCGTCTGGATCGGCTTTCTCGACCGCAACGACCCCTTCAATACTTCGAGCGACGCGCTGCTGCGGCGACTGCAGTCGTCGAGCACGCCCTACTACAGCCCGGCGTTCGCCGCCCTCGAGATCGCCTGCGCCTTGGCGCATCGGCAGCGCGACGCACAGGCGGGCATCGCGGCAGCCGCCCTTCTGCGCCGCAACGGTCAGTTGCGGCTCGTCGAAACGTCGAGACTCCAGCCTCTCGCCGAAGAGCTGGGCTGCCGGCTCTTCCTGCGCGGGGCGGATGCGCTGTACGCCGCGACGGCCGAACTCACCGCAACGCCGCTGGTGAGCTGGGACCGCGAGCTGATCGAGCGTGCCGGCGCGCTCACGCCCGAGCAGTGGCTGGCGCAGTACGGGTAACAAGAGTCGAACCGTATGGCCATCACCAACCACGAACGGATCGGCAAGGCGATGGAGCTGCTGCGCGCGGGGCTCGCGCCGTTCGTCGAGCGCGAGGTGCAGGCGGCGGTCAAGGCAGGCACGGTCCGCATCGAGGCGGTGCAGCGCTTCGCCGAAGACCCGCTGATCGGGAAGAGGCCCATCGCGCAATGGGACGTGGCTGCGTTGCTCAAGCTGATGTGGGAGACATGGAACGACGTGTTCGGCCGCACGTTGGGCCGCGCCGAGCGCTCGCTGGTGCAGGAGCTGCGCGACTGGCGCAACAAGTGGGCGCATCAGGAGCCATTCTCGAGCGATGACGCCGACCGCGCGCTTGATTCGATGGCTCGTCTGCTCAGCGCTGTCTCCGCGCCGCAGGCCGACGAGATCGGCAAGATGAAGATGGAGCTGCGCCGGCTCGTCTTCGACGAGCAGGTCCGCAGCGAGAAGCGCAAGGCCGGCGGCTCCCTCATCGAGGCGGCGGCGACAGGCACGCTCAAGCCCTGGCGCGAGGTCGTGACTCCACACGCGGACGTGGCAAGCGGGCGCTACCAGCAGGCCGAGTTCGCGGCCGACTTGTGGCAGGTACACCTGGGCCAGGGCAGCGACGAGTACCAACAACCCACCGAGTTCTTTCGCCGCACCTTCCTCACCGAAAGCCTTAAGCGGCTGCTGGTGGGGGCTGTGCAGCGCCTGTCGGGCACCGGCGGCGACCCGGTGGTGCAGCTCCAGACCAATTTCGGCGGTGGCAAGACCCACTCCATGCTGGCGCTGTATCACCTCTTTAGCGGTGCCGCACCGGGCGATCTCGCCGGTATCGACGCGGTGATGGCCGAAGCGGGGGTGAAGGCGCTACCCAGGGTGCGGCGGGTGGTGCTGGTAGGCAACAAGATCTCGCCTGGTAACCCCATGCGCAAGTCCGACGGCACGCTGGTGCGCACGCTGTGGGGCGAGCTGGCCTGGCAACTGGGCGGGCGCGAGGCGTACGAGCGCATTCGCGAAGACGACGAGCGGGCTACCAGCCCCGGCGATGCGCTGCGCGAGCTGTTTGTAGAGTACGGCCCCTGCCTCATTCTGATCGACGAGTGGGTGGCCTATGCCCGCCAACTGCACGACGCCGCCGACCTGCCGGGCGGGAGCTTCGAGACGCAGTTCACGTTTGCCCAGGTACTCACCGAGTCGGCCAAGCTCGCGGGCAACTGTCTGCTTGTGATCTCGCTGCCGGCGTCCGACACGCAGGGCTCGCCGCACACCCAAGCCGATGACGTGGAGGTGGGTGGCATCCGCGGGCGCGAAGCGCTCGATCGACTCCGCAATGTCGTGGGGCGCGTCGAGTCGTCGTGGCGACCGGCTTCGGCCGAGGAAGGGTTCGGGATCGTGCGGCGGCGGCTCTTCGAGCCGCTTTCGGGTCCGGAGGCGTTCAAGCAGCGTGACGTGACGGCGCGCGCGTTCGCGGACCTATACCGCGCGCAGGCTGCCGAGTTCCCGCCCGAGTGCAGGAGCGGCGACTACGAGAGGCGCATTCAGGCCGCCTACCCCATTCACCCGGAGGTCTTCGACCGGTTGTACGAGGACTGGTCGACGCTGGTGAAGTTCCAACGCACGCGCGGTGTGCTGCGGCTCATGGCCGCTGTCATCCACTGCTTGTGGGAGAAGGGTGACCGGAACCCGCTGATCCTGCCTTCGACAATCCCGATGGACGACCCACGCGTGCAGTTCGAGCTCACGCGGTATCTGTCGGACAACTGGGTGCCAATCATCGAGAAGGACGTGGACGGTCCGAACTCACTGCCGCTCAAGATCGACGGCGAGGTGCCGAACCTCGGCAAGCTGCACGCCACGCGGCGTGTGGCTCGGACTATCTTCCTCGGCTCCGCACCGACGGCGGCCGCCGCGCACCGCGGGCTCGAAGACCGCCGGGTGAAGCTTGGCTGCGTGATGCCGGGCGAGTCGGCGGCCGTGTTCGGCGATGCACTGCGCCGGCTCGCCTCCGCGGCGACCTACCTCTACCAGGACGGGCCGCGCGTCTGGTACGCGACGCAGCCCACGGTCACGAAGCTCGCGGAGGACCGCGCGGAGCAGTTGAAGCGCGACCCGGACAAGGTGGCCGTGGAGCTCGAAAAGCGCATCCGCGCCGACATCCAGAAGAAGGGCGACTTCTCGCGCGTGCATCCGCTGCCGCGAACCGGAGCGGACGTGCCCGACGATCTCGACGCGCGGCTCGTCGTGCTCCCGCCCGAGCACGCGTACACGAGGGAGAGCGGCAACGCCGCCGAGCAAGCGGCGCGGACGATTCTGGAATCTCGCGGCAACGCACCGCGCCTCTATCGCAATACGCTCGTGTTCCTGGCGGCGGACAAGATCCGCATGCAGGACCTGGACGAGGCTTTGCGCAAGTACCTCGCGTGGGCGTCCATCGTCGCGGAGAAGGAAACGCTCGACCTGAGCCCGTTCCAGGTCCGGCAGGCCGAGACGCAGAAACAGGCGGCGGACGCGGCCGTGGCGGCGCGGCTGCCGGAAACCTACCAGTGGATTCTGGTGCCCGAGCAGAAGTCGCCGCAGGCACCGATCCAGTGGCAGGCGCTGCGGCTTGCCGGGTCGGATGCGCTCGCGGTGCGAGCGAGCAAGAAACTCAGAAGCGAAGAGCTGCTCGTGGCGAACCTCGGGTCAACGATTCTGCGCAAGCACCTGGACGAGGTGCCGCTGTGGCGCGGTGACCATGTTGCAGTCCGGCAGCTCGTCGAGGACTTCGCGCGCTACCTGTACCTGCCCCGTCTCGCGGGTCCCGAGGTGTTGGTGCAGGCGATCCGCGAGGGCGTGGCGCTCCTGACCTGGCAGTCCGACACCTTCGCGTACGCCGAGAGCCACGACGAGGTGAGTGGCAGGTATCGCGGTCTGCGCGCCGGTCAGCAGATCAGCGTTGGCGCTGAAGATGCCGGGCTGCTCGTCAAGTCGGATGTCGCTCGCCGCCAGCTCGACGCGGAGGTGCCGCAGTCGAAGCCGCCGGGTAGCGGCCCCGCTCGGAGCGAACCGCCGACGAGCGGAACCACGGGCGGCGCGGCGCCGCAGCCCGCCACACCTGTCCTGGCACGTCGATTCCACGGCACCGTGCGTCTCGATCCAGCGCGCGTCGGGCGCGACGCTGGACGAATCGCCGAAGAGGTGATCGCCCATCTCGTGGGACAGCCCGGCGCGGAGGTGACGGTCACGCTGGAAATCGACGCGCGACTCCCGAGCGGGGTCAACGAACAGACCGTGCGCGCGGTGACGGAGAACAGCCGCACCCTGAAGTTCGAATCGCACGGATTCGAGAACGAGTAGCCATCCAGCGGCGCACCGCAGCCGGTACGACTTCATCGACGGCTTCGGCGACGCCCCGCCACACGCCTCCTTCATCGGCTTCACCGACACGCCCATCGAGCTCGCCGACGCCAACACCCGCGCCGTCTTCGGCGACTACATCGGCATCTACGACATCCAGCGCGCGGTCGAGGACGGCGCCACAGTCCCGATCTACTACGAAAGCCGGCTGGCCAGGCTAGCACTCGACGAGGCGGAGCGACCGAAGGTCGACCCTGACTTCGAGGAGATCACTGAGGGCGAGGAGGTCGAAGGCAAAGAGATCAAGACGAAATGGGCGCAGCTCGGGGCCATCGTCGGGGCCGAAAAGCGCCTGAAGCTCCTCGCGCAAGACATTGTCGAGCACTTCGAGCGGCGGCTGGAGGCGATGGACGGCAAAGCGATGGTCGTCTGCATGAGTCGGCGCATCTGCGTGGAGCTTTACCGCGAGCTGGTGCGGGTCCGTCCGGAGTGGACCGGCGATGACGACGCCCGAGGCGTCATCAAGGTCGTGATGACCGGCTCGGCATCCGATCCGTCCGATTGGCAGCCCCACATCCGCAACAAGCCGCGGCGCGAGGCGCTCGCCAAGCGCTTTCGTGACCCGAACGATCCGTTCCGGCTCGTGATCGTCCGCGACATGCGGTTGACCGGCTTCGATTGCCCGAGTCTACATGCGATGTAACTGGACAAGCCGACGCGGGGGCACGGGCTGATGCAGGCCATCGTGCGAGTGAACCGTGTGTTTCGCGACAAGCCCGGCGGGTTGGACGTGGACTCCTTGGGACTCGCCTACGAGTTGAAAGGGGCCCTGGCGACCTACACCGAGAGCTGAGGCACACGCCGCACAGAAATTTTCTTAAAACATGATTATAAGTCAAGTACACTTGACTTAAATTAGCAAAATAGGATAATCGGGCTGTGATCACCTCACCCCAGGAGGTCATGGCCGTCCTCCGGCAGTACAACCCATGGTGGTTGGGGCTGCCGGTGCCTGATTTGCCCGCCTGGCGCCGGGCGGTGTTCCGGGAACTCGATTTCTGGCTGCGCACGCCGCCCGCCCATCGGGCGGTGCTGCTTTCCGGCGCGCGCCAGGTGGGTAAGACCACGCTGCTCTTGCAGGCCATCGAAGCGCTGGTCAAGGGCGGTGTGCCGCGGCAAAACATCCTGTACGCCACGTTCGACCACCCGTTGCTGAAGCTCGCGGGGCTCGATGGTGTCTTGAAGCTGTGGCGCGAGTTCGAGCCGGCCGCCGAGGGACCGGAATACCTCTTTCTCGACGAGATCCAGTTCATGCGCGGCTGGCAAACCTGGCTCAAGCACCAGGTGGATTTCGAGAAGCAGCGCCGGATCGTCGTGACCGGCTCGGCGACGCCGCTGGTGGAGGAGGGCCAGGAATCAGGCGTGGGGCGCTGGCACACCCTCAAGCTCGCCACGCTTTCTTTCTACGAATACCTGCAGATCAAGAAGCTGCCGCAGCCGCCGCTGCCGGAGGTGGCCTCGCTCGCTCAGCTCCTCGACTGGACGCCGGCGCAATTCGCACGGGCCGCCGAGCAGGCCCGCCCGCTGATGGCGCATTTTCACGAGTACTTGCTGCGCGGCGGCTTTCCTCAGTGCGCGCTGGTGCCGAGCGTGGATCTGGCGCAGAAGCTTTTGCGCGAAGACATCGTGGACAAGGTGCTCAAGCGCGACATGACGGCCCTGTTCGGCGTGCGGCGGGTGCTAGAGCTGGAGCAGACCTTTCTCTATCTGTGCCTGCACGACGGCGGGCTGCTCGACATGGTGGACCTGGGCAAAAACCTCGAGGTCAAGAAGCCCACGGCGCAGAATTACCTCACGCTCCTGGAATCCACGCACCTGATCCACCGGCTCCCGCCCCACGGCTATGGCAAGGAGATCTTGCGCGCGCGCTACAAAGCGTATCTGGCCGACGCCGCCATCGCGCCGAGCGTTCTGCTCAAGGGCAAGGCGATGCTGGACGATCCTGTCGCGGTGAGCCGCGCAGTAGAGACAGCCTTCTTCAAGCACGTTTTTACGCGCTACTACGCGCTGAGCATCGGCTTTGCCTACTGGCGTAACCGCCGCAACGAAGAGGTGGATATCGTCGCCGACGTCCGAGGGCAGCTCGTGCCGTTCGAAGTGAAATACAGCCGCCAGCACACGGGCCTCGGCGAGCTCAAGGGCATGGCGGCCTTCTGCACGGAAAAGCGGGTGCCCCGGGGCTATGTCATCACGCGGGAGCTTTCCGATTTCAGCGTCCTGGCGCTGCCGGACTCGCCGGCCGGCACCCGGCTGCTCAAGATTCCAGCGGTGCTCGCCTGCTACTGGCTGGGGCAATCGGAACTGCTCGGGGCGCGCAGACAGGAGCTCGAAGAGTGAACCGGTTTGGCCGGAGACTCAAGAGGCTCCTCTGTAACCGATTCATGGATGCAAACCGGGGCAAGTGGCAGTTCTGGATCGACCGCGGCGGCACGTTCACCGACGTGGTGGCGCGCACGCCCGAGGGCGAGCTCCGGACGCTCAAGCTCCTGTCGGAAGCCCCCGGCCGCTACCAGGACGCCGCGGTGGAGGGCATCCGCCGCATGATGGGGCTCGCGCCCGGCGCGCCGATCCCCGCCGAGGAGATCGACGTGGTCAAGATGGGCACCACGGTGGCCACCAATGCGCTCCTTACCCGCACCGGGGAACCCACGCTGCTTCTCATCACCCAGGGCTTTGGGGACCAGTTGCGCATCGGCTACCAGAACCGCCCGCGCCTGTTCGATCTGAACATCGTCCTGCCGCAACCCCTCTACCGTCAGGTGGTCGAGGTGCGCGAGCGCCTGAGCGCCCACGGCGAGGTCATCACGCCCCTCGACGAGGCCGCCGCGCGGGAAGCGCTGGAGGCCGCCTACCGGGAGGGTCTGCGCGCGGTCGCCATCGTGCTCGTGCACGCCTGGCGCTACCCGGACCACGAGCGCCGGCTGGCCGATCTCGCCCGAGCAGTGGGTTTCACCCAGGTCTCCGCCTCCCACGAGGTGAGCCCCCTCATGAAGCTCGTCTCGCGAGGCGACACCACTGTGGTGGACGCGTACCTCTCCCCTGTGCTGCGCCGGTACGTGGATCAGCTGGCCGCGGAGCTGGGCGACGTGCGCCTCATGTTCATGCAGTCGAACGGGGGACTTACGGGGGCGCCCCAGTTTCAGGGACGCAACAGCCTCCTCTCGGGCCCGGCGGGGGGCGTGGTGGGCGCGGTGCGCACGGCCCGCGCAGCAGGGTTCGAGAAAATCATCGGCTTCGACATGGGCGGCACCTCCACCGACGTGTGCCACTATTGCGGCGAGCTGGAGCGGGTGTTCGACACCCAGGTGGCGGGCGTGCGGCTGCGGGCGCCGATGCTCGCCATCCACACCGTGGCCGCCGGCGGGGGTTCCATTCTGCGCTTCCACCAGGGCCGGTTCCAGGTGGGACCGGACTCGGCAGGCGCCTTGCCCGGGCCGGCCTGCTACCGCAACGGGGGACCGCTGACCGTCACCGATGCCAACGTGATGCTGGGACGCATCCAGCCCGAGTATTTTCCCAAGGTGTTCGGCCCCGCGGGCGACGAGCCCCTGGACGCCGAGATCGTGCGGGAGAAGTTTGCCGCGCTCGCGCGCGAGATCGAGCGGGAAACGGGTCTCGCCCGCACGCCGGCGCAGGTGGCCGAAGGCTTCATCGAAGTGGCCGTGGCCAACATGGCCAACGCCATCAAGCATATTTCGGTCGCGCGCGGCTACGACGTGAGCGAGTACGTGCTCAACGGCTTCGGCGGCGCGGCCGGTCAGCACGTGTGCCGCGTGGCCGACGCCTTGGGCATCGACACGGTGCTGCTCCATCCCCTGGCCGGGGTGCTATCGGCCTACGGCATCGGGATCGCCGAGGTGACCGCGATGCGCAGCCACGCCGTGGAGCGCCCCTTGACGGCGGCATCCATGGCCCCGCTCGCGGCTACCCTCGACCAACTGGAGCAGGCCGCGCGCGAGGAGCTCGCCGCCCAAGGCATTGGCCAGGCGTCGATCCGCGTCGCGCGGCGCGCGCATGTGCGCTACGAGGGCACCGACACGGCGCTGCCCGTGGACGAGGGCCCGATCGAGGAGATGGTGCGCCGCTTCGAAGCGCTCCACCGCCAACTCTACGGCTTTCTCATGCCGGAGCGGCCCCTGGTGGTGGAGACGGTGTCGGTGGAAGCGGTGGCGCAAGACGAAATTCCCGCCGCGCCTTGCGCGTGGGCGGCACTCCCCGGCGCCCGCGCCGCACGCGGCGAACCGCCTTCTCCCCTGGCCACGGTGCAGATGGTCGTGGCGGGAAGCGCCCGCGCAACGCCTCTGTACCGGCGGGAGTGTTTCGTCCCCGGCCAGCGCGTCCAGGGACCTGCTTTGATCGTCGAAGCGAACGCCACCACGGTGGTGGAGGCCGGCTGGGCGGCCCGGGTGGGCGACCAAGGCGAGCTCGTCCTCACCCGCGCGACGCCCCGCCCACGGCGCGTCGCCCTCGGCACCCAGGCGGACCCGGTGAAGCTGGAGATCTTCAACCATCTTTTCATGTCCATCGCCGAGCAGATGGGCCTGCGGCTTGCCCATACCGCCCATTCGGTCAACATCAAGGAACGGCTCGACTTCTCCTGCGCCGTGTTCGACGGCGAGGGCAACCTGATCGCCAACGCGCCCCATATCCCGGTGCATCTCGGCTCCATGGGGGAAACGGTGAAGCAGGTGATCCGGGACAACGCCGGGCGCATGCGGCCGGGCGACGCTTTTGCGGCCAACGACCCTTACCACGGCGGAACCCATCTTCCGGATGTCACGGTCATCACGCCGGTGTTCGACCGGGACGGCCGGGAGGTCCTGTTCTACGTGGGCTCCCGGGGCCATCACGCCGACATCGGGGGTTTGACTCCCGGCTCCATGCCGCCGCGCTCGACGCGGGTGGAGGAGGAAGGCGTGTTGATCCGCAATTTCCATCTGGTGGACGGAGGCCGCTTCCGCGAGCTGGAACTGCTCGCGCTGCTTTCCTCGGGCCCCCACCCGTGCCGCAATCCGCAGCAGAACCTGGCCGACCTGCGGGCCCAGGTGGCTGCCAACGAGAAAGGCGCGCAGGAGCTGCGCCGCCTGGTGGACCACTACGGGCTGCCGGTGGTGCGCGCCTACATGGACCACGTGCGGGCCAACGCGGCCCAAGCCGTGCGCCAGGCGATCGGCAAGCTCAAAGCCGGCGCTTTCCAACTGGAAATGGACAACGGCGCCGTGATCCGGGTCCGGGTGACGGTGGACCGGAACGCGGGACGCGCCGTGGTGGACTTCACCGGCACCTCCCCGCAACGATCCGACAACTTCAACGCCCCCCGGGCGGTCACGCTGGCCGCGGTGCTGTACGTGTTCCGCACCCTGGTGCAGGAAAACATCCCGCTCAACAGCGGCTGCTTGGAACCCCTCGAGATCATCATTCCGGAAGGGTCCCTGCTCAATCCCCGCCCCCCGGCCGCCGTGGTGGCGGGCAACGTGGAGACGTCCCAGAACATCGTGGACGCCCTTTACGGCGCCTTAGGGGTGCTCGCCGCCTCTCAGGGCACGATGAACAACTTCACCTTCGGCAACGAACGCTACCAATACTACGAGACCCTCGCCGGCGGTGCCGGGGCGGGCCCCGACTTCGACGGGGCGAGCGCCGTGCACACCCACATGACCAACTCCCGCCTCACCGATCCGGAGGTGCTGGAGTGGCGCTTTCCTGTTCTGGTGGAAGCCTTCTCCGTCCGGCGCGGCAGCGGCGGGCGAGGCCGCCATCGGGGCGGCGACGGCGTCACGCGCCGCATTCGCTTCCTGGAGTCCATGACGGTGGGCATCCTCGCGGGACGCCGGCGGATACGACCCTTCGGACTCTTCGGCGGGGAGCCGGGTGCGCCGGGACGGGCATGGATCGAGCGGCGGGACGGGTCGCGGCAGGATCTGGGGGCTACCGACGAAACGGCGGGGGACGCGGGCGACGTCTTCGTCATCGAAACCCCCGGCGGCGGCGGGTACGGAGTTCCCGAAGGATAAGGGCGCCGTCAACCCGCCGCGGAGTACACAAAGGCGGAGAGAAAAAACTTTTTCTCAACGTAAAGGGCGCCAAGAGCAAACAGAAAGAGCGGTCCTTTTACTTCCTTCCCATTCTGTACACCTTTGGCTTTTGCAAAGCGTTTTTTCTCCGCGCCTCGGCGCTATAATCCCCGCACCATGACGATCCTTGAGACCCGGCGCCGGTGGCTGCGCGGTCTCCTAGCTAGCGCGCCCCTTGCCCTGCTCGCCGCGGGCTGCGGCTTTCGGCTGCGGGGCACCCAGGACCTGGCGTTCAAAACGCTTCACGTCACAGGCGGTGACCCCGTTTTCCTGACCGAGCTTAAGCGGGCGGTCGCCGCCGGCACGGGCGCCCGGCTGGTGGACGACTCCAAGGCGGCCGAAGCGGTGCTGTTCATCGACGGCGTCGCCCGGGACCGCCTGATCCTCTCCCTCTCCGGGGCGGGACGGGTGCGGGAGCTGGAGCTGCGGCTGCGGGTACAGTTCCACATGAACGACGCCAAGGGCCAGCCCTTGATCGCCCCGTCCCAGATTTCCCTTAAGCGGGCCCTGACCTACGATGACACCCAGGTGCTGGCCAAGGAACAGGAGGAGGCGCTGCTCTACCGGGACATGCAGAACGACGCGGTCCAACAGATCCTGCTCCGGCTGGCGGCAGTGAGGCCCAAGGCAGGCTGAAGCACCCGCCGCGGAGGCTCGGACCCGAGCCGACCCGCCCCCGCACAGGGAAAATTGCCCTTTTTCGCCGCCATGCCCGTCATCGACTCCGAAGCCCTGCCGGCCCAGCTCGCCAAGCGCTTCGCGCCCCTGTACGCGATCCACGGGGAGGAGCCGCTACTGGCGCAGGAAGCGGCCGACCGCATCCGCGCCCGGGCCAGGGCCCTGGGGTACACGGAGCGGGCGCTTTTCATCGCCGAAGGCGGTTTCGACTGGGGGAGCCTCTCCGCGGCTGGCGCCAGCCTCTCCCTCTTCGGCAGCCGCAAGCTGATCGAACTGCGCGTACCCACCGGACGGCCGGGCGCCGCCGGGGCCGAGGCCCTCGTCGCCTATTGCGAGGGGCTTCCAGCGGACGCGGCGACCCTGATCGAGCTGCCCAAACTGGAGCGTTCCGCTCTCGGGAGCCGCTGGTTCGAGGCCCTAGGGCGGGCAGGCGTCGTGGTGCACGCGAAACCGGTCCCGCGAGAGCAGCTGCCCCGCTGGATCGCCGCGCGCCTTGCCGCCCAGGGCCAGCAGGCGGACGCCGAGACCCTGGCGTTCATGGCCGAGCGGGTGGAAGGCAACCTCCTCGCCGCGTTCCAGGAAGTGCAAAAGCTCGCGCTCCTGTTCCCGCCGGGACCCCTGCCCGGGGAGGCGGTGCGAGCGGCGGTGGCCAACGTGGCCCGCTATGAGCCGGTCCAGTTGGGGGAAGCCCTCTTCGGCGGCGACGTGGCCCGCTTCGCCCGGGTGCTGGAGGGCCTGCGGGGCGAAGGGGCGGCCCTTCCCCTGGTGCTGTGGCAGATCGCCGAAGACGTGCGCGCCGTGGCCCGCCTCCAGTCGGCCCTCTGGCAGGGCAGAAAACGCGATCAGGCGCTGCGGGAAGCGCGGGTGTGGGGTGCGCGCCAAGCCTGGACGCCGGGCGCCGCCCAGCGCTTCGATCCGGCCCGGCTGGACTGGACCCTGCAGGAGCTCGCCCGGCTCGACCGCATGGCCAAGGGGCTCGCCCCCGGGGACGTGTGGAGCGAGCTGGTGCGGCTCGCCCTGACGCTCGCGGACGCATCGGCGGCGCAGGCCAAAACGGTTTAGAATCTGGGTCATGGATCTCTCTTCGGAACGGGACATCAAGGCGTACATGCAGGCGCTGGGGCGCGCCGCAAGGGAAGCGGCGCGCGCCATGGCTAAGGCCGAGACCGCCGCCAAGAACCGGGCCCTGGAGGCCATGGCGGTCGCCATCGAGCGAGCGCAGGAGCGGCTCCTCGCGGAAAACGCCAAGGACGTGGAGGCGGCCCGGGCCAAGGGCCTGGAGCCCGCCCTGATCGACCGGCTGACTTTGACCGCCAAAGGCGTCGCCGCCATGGCGGACGGCTTGCGCCAGATCGCCCAGCTCCCGGACCCGGTGGGGGAGATCATCGACCTCAAGTATCGTCCCTCGGGGATCCGGGTGGGCCGCATGCGGGTGCCGCTGGGCGTGATCGGCATCATTTATGAAGCCCGGCCCAACGTGACCGCCGACGCGGCGGGGCTGTGCCTGAAGGCTGGAAACGCCGCCATCCTGCGGGGCGGGTCGGAGGCGATCCGCTCCAACCAGGCCATCGCCGCTCTGGTGCACGAGGGGCTGGAAGCGGCGGGGCTGCCCCATGCGGCGGTGCAGGTGGTGGAGGTCACCGATCGGGCCGCAGTGGGCGAGTTGATCACCATGAAGGACTACGTGGACGTCATCGTCCCGCGGGGGGGCAAGGGCCTGATCGAGCGCATCTCGAAGGAAGCGCGCATCCCGGTGATCAAGCACCTGGACGGGGTGTGCCACGTCTACATCGACGAGGGCGCCGACCTGGAAAAGGCGATCCGCATCGCCGACAACGCCAAGACCCAGCGTTACGGCACCTGCAACACCATGGAGACGCTGCTCGTCGCCCGCGCCATCGCGCCTGCGGTGCTGCCCCGGCTCGCCCGCCTCTTCCTGGACAAGGGGGTGGAGCTGCGGGGCTGCGAGGAGAGCCGCCGGCTCGTGCCGCAGATGAAGCCGGCCACCGAGGAGGATTGGTACGCCGAGTACCTGGCGCCGATCCTGGCGGTGCGGGTGGTGGACGGGCTGGACCAGGCCATCGACCACATCGCCCGCTACGGCTCCCAGCACACCGACGCCATCGTGACCGAGGACTACACCCGCGCCCTGCGCTTCTTGCGGGAAGTGGACTCCAGCTCGGTTATGGTGAACGCCTCCACCCGCTTCGCCGACGGCTACGAGTACGGCCTAGGCGCCGAGATCGGCATCTCCACCGACAAGCTCCACGCCCGCGGCCCCGTGGGCCTCGAGGGCCTCACCAGCCTCAAGTTCGTGGTGCTGGGGGACGGGCACGTCCGTACCTGATCCGGGTTTTCGATGAAGGGGCTCCGCTCCTTGATCGCTAGGCACATGAGCGCTGCTCTTCGTGGGTTCAGGCCCAGGAGACGATTTGGAACCGCGGGTTAGCCGTCAAGCGACGGGCCGTCGATCCAGTTCATCGCCGGGACTTGCCAACAGGAGCATTCTTGGCGAATCTCAAAGGCGCGGGCATTCCCGCCACGAGTGGATCCGGTAGCGCAGTATCCCCAGCATGCGCTCCGCAACCGGAGATGCTGTAAGCAACAAGGCCAGCGCGGAGGAGATCAAAAATGGCCCAGCTCGTTGATATACGCGTCCCCGACATCGGCGACTTCAAGGATGTGCCGGTCATCGACGTCCTGGTCAAGCCCGGCGACCGCATCGAAAAAGAGGCGAGCCTGATCACCCTGGAGTCCGACAAGGCCACCATGGACGTGCCCTCGCCCCGGGCGGGCGTGGTGAAAGAGGTGAAGGTGAAGGTGGGCGACAAGGTTTCCGAGGGCTCCCTCATCCTGACCCTGGAAGCGGAGGCGGCAGAGGCAAAGGCGCCGGCGAAGGCGGAAGCGGCCCGCGCGGAGGTCCCCCCGGCCAATGCACCCGAGCGGCCCGCCGCACCGCCCCCCGCTCCCGCGCCGGCGCCGCCGCCCGCGGCGGTCGCGAAGGGCGATCTTCACGCCGAGGTGCTGGTGCTGGGGGCGGGTCCTGGGGGCTACACGGCCGCTTTCCGCGCCGCCGACTTGGGGAAAAAGGTGGTCCTGGTGGAGCGCTATCCCGCCCTGGGCGGGGTGTGCCTCAACGTGGGCTGCATTCCTTCGAAAGCGCTCCTGCACGTGGCCAAGGTCCTGACCGAGGTCCAGGAGTTGGGGCATGCCGGAATCACGTTCGGGCAGCCCCAGATCGAGCTGGCGGGATTGCGCAAGTGGAAGGAAGACGTGGTGGGGCGCCTGACCAAGGGGCTCGCGGGGCTCGCCAAGCAGCGCCAGGTCCAGGTGGTGCAAGGGGTGGCCGAGTTCAGTGGGCCCCACGCCCTGAAAGTCAAGACCGCCGAGGGGGAAAAGACCCTCACCTTCGACTACGCGGTCATCGCCGCCGGCTCCCAAGCGGCCAAGCTCCCCGGGCTGCCCTACGAGGACCCCCGGGTGATGGATTCCACCGACGCCCTGCGGCTCGACGAAATTCCCAAGCGGCTCCTCGTGATCGGCGGGGGCATCATCGGGCTGGAAATGGCCACCGTCTACCACGCCCTGGGCTCGAAAGTGAGCGTGGTGGAGCTCCTGGATGGACTCATCCCCGGGGCCGACCGGGACGTGGTGAAGCCCCTGGAGAAGCGAATCCGGGCCCGGTATGAAGCGATCTATCTCAAGACCAAGGTCGCCCGGCTCGAGGCCCTGAAAGAAGGCCTCAAGGCCACCTTCGAGGGCGAGCAAGCCCCCGCACCCCAGGTCTACGACCGGGTGCTGGTGGCGGTGGGGCGCCGGCCCAACGGGCACGCCATCCAGGCGCAAGCCGCGGGCGTTCGGGTGGACGAGCGCGGCACCATCCCGGTGGACCGGCAGCAGCGCACCAACGTCGCTCACATCTTCGCCATCGGCGACATCGTGGGCGAGCCTATGCTCGCCCACAAGGCGACCCACGAGGGCAAGGTGGCGGCCGAAGTGATCGCGGGGCTCAAAAGCGCCTTCGACGCCCGGGCGATTCCCTCGGTGGCCTACACCGACCCGGAAGTGGCGTGGATGGGAGCGACGGAGCTCGATCTCAAGGCCCAGGGCATCGCCTACGAGCGGGCGGTGTTTCCCTGGGCGGCGAGCGGGCGGGCCCTCGCCGAAGGCGGCGCCGACGGCCTCACCAAGCTGCTCTTCGACCAGCAGAGCCGGCGGCTCCTGGGGGCGGCCATGGTGGGCCCCAACGCCGGGGAGCTCATCGCCGAGACGGTGCTCGCCCTGGAGATGGGCGCCGACGCCGAGGACATCGGCCTCACCATCCACCCCCACCCCACCTTGTCCGAGACCGTGTGCTTCGCGGCCGAGATGGCGGAGGGGACCATCACCGACCTGTACGTGCCGAAGAAAAAATGAAGCGCCTTCTCTTCTGAAGGGTCAAGGAGGATCGCCATGAAATTCCTGATCGCAGTCTCTTCCGGAACCGACGACCCCACCCGCGCCACCTTGGGCATGATGGCGGCCAAAGTGGCCCGCGAGCAGGGCCACGAAGTGACCGTGTGGCTCCAAGGCGAGGCGGTGGTGATCGCCAACCGCCACGTCTACGACAAGATCCAGGGGGTCAACATGCCCGCCATGCAGGTCCTGGTGGAGGCGCTCCTTTCCCAGAACGTGCCCTTTTGGGTGTGCGAGGCGTGCGGCAAGGGTCGAAACGTGACGCCGGACAATTGGGTCGCCACCGCCACCTACAAGACCATGGGCGATTACGTGGCCGCCGCCGCGACGGCGGACCAGGTGCTCTCCTTCTGATCGGCAGCCCGCCGCCCCATGATCGCCGAAGGCCGGGGACAGACGCGGCAAAGGCCCCTTTCTGCCACGATCCGCCCCATGCAGCCCGAGGAGGCTCCCGAGATCTCCCGCTTCATGCTGGCTGCCTTCGACGAGTTCATGGCCAAGGACTTCGACGAGTGGGGCAAGGCGAGTTTTGCCAAGTTCGCCGCCCCCGAAGCGCTCCTCGCCCGCCAGGCCTACGGCTATCTCACCCTGGTGGCGGAGGAGGGCGGGCGCCTCGCCGGCCTGATCCAGGTGCGCTGGCCGTCCCATATCGTCGCCCTCTTTGTGCGGAAGGAATACCAGGGGCGGGGCATCGGCCGGGCCCTGGTGACCGAGGCCGTGCGCCGGATCGAGATGGAGTGCCCCGAGGCGGAGTTCGTCACCGTGGTCTCCTCCCCCCATGCCGTGGGTTTCTACCGGCGCCTCGGGTTCGAAACGGTATACGCCGACGGCACTCGAAGCGCGAAGCACGGGATGCGCCTGCCCCTCACGAGCGTGGCGGATCCGGAGCATTGAGAAGCCCGAGCGCGCCGCCGGGGCTTTCGTGGACCAGGCTCGGCGGCCAGGGAACTTCCCGGGCGAGAGCGGTCACTGTCCCTTATCGAGGGCCGTCCCAACCGCCGCCGGGTGCCGGGCGGCCGTGAGTCCGTAGCGATCCATCAGGAGGAGGCGACTTCCCGTGGCCAAGAACGTAGAGATCAATCTCACCGTGCGGCTGTCCCTCAAGTTGGCGGAGAACGTGGACTGGGACGACGTCATCCACGACCTGGAATTGTCCCTGGCCGTGCCCAAGGACACGGCCGAGATCGTGGATTTCGAGGTGCTGGACGTCCAGCCCCTCGGCGAGGAAGAAGAGTAAAGACCGGCCCGGGGCGTGGGCTAGCGATTTCCCGCGACGAAAGCGTCCCGCGCCCGCACGCCGACATCGGCCTGGTCGGTGAAGAAGCCGTCGACGCCCGTGGCGAGAAACGCCGCGATCTCCCCTTCCCCGTCCCCCAGGGCGTTGGGGTCGTCGGAGGAGCGTAGGCTCGCCGGCAGAAAGCGGTTCTCGGCGCGGAAGGTGTAGGGGTGCACCTCGAGCCCCACGGCGTGGGCGTTCTTCACGAAATCGCTGGCGTTGGCCGGGTCGAGCCGGCCCTCGGCGTCGGGGGCGAGGATGAAATGATATTTCTCCGGCCCCACCCCGTCGGCGTAAGTCGCGATGTCCGCTAAACCCTGGGGCGTCGCCATCTGGTCGTAGGTGAGCGTCCCGCCCTCCGCTTCCACGTCGTAGGGTTTGCCTTCCCGCCCCAGGAGCTGCACCAGCGGGATCCCGGTCATGCGGTCGAGCTTCTTGAGGTTCCCCACCTCGAAGGACTGGATGAACACCCGCTCTGGAGCCTCCTCGTAGCCGTTGCGGCACAGCATCTCCACCAGGGGCTCTTCCATGGGGAGCCCCAACCGCTGGAAGTAGGTGGGATGCTTGGTCTCCGGATAGAGGCCGATTCTGCGGCCCAGGGCGCGTTCGTGGGCCTTCACCAGGTCGATGATCTCCTGCAGGGTGGGCACCTGGAACTGGCGGTCGAACCGGGCGTTGGCCGGCCGCACGTCGGGGATGCGCTCGATGGCGCGAAGCTGCTTGATCTCCGCCAGGGTGAAGTCCTCGCTGAACCAGCCGGTGACCCCGACGCCGTCCACCACCTTGGTGGTCCGGCGGTCGGCGAATTCGGGCCGGCGCGCCACGTCGGTGGTGAGATCCAGCACGTTGCCGTGCCGCGCGATCAAATGCCCGTCCCGGGTCATGACCAAGTCGGGCTCGATGCAGTCGGCGCCCTGGAGGATGGCCACGGAATAGGCAGCCAGGGTGTGCTCGGGAAGATAACCGCTCGCGCCCCGGTGGGCGATGACGATGGGTTTTTCCCCGCCGTGACGGTTGGGGGCGCAGGGCGGACGGGCTTCGGCGCTCATGGCGTCGATCAGCATAAGCGCCGCCGTCGCCAGGGTAAACAAGCGTGCGCCGAATCCGCCTGGGGATGCCTTGGCCCGATCAGCCCCACCACGGAAATTCGATCGGCGGGTTGCGACCGTCCACCCGATCGGCGAGCACCCGCGCCGAGCCGCAGGCCAGAGTCCAACCCAGGGTGCCGTGCCCGGTGTTCAGGTAAAGATTCTCATAGCGGCGGGAGCGCCCGATCACCGGCACGTTGCCGGGCGTGGCGGGCCGTAAGCCCGTCCAGCATTCGGCGGCGGCCCGATCGCCGGCCCGGGGAAAGAGCTCGAACATCCGGTCCAGGATCAGGGCGCAGCGGCGCGGGTCGAGGGAAAGATCGTAGCCCGCAAGCTCCGCCATCCCCGCCACCCGCAGCCGGTCGCCCAGGCGCGAAAAGACGAGCTTTCGCGCTTCGTCGGTCAGGCTCACCACGGGCGCCCCCTCGCCCGCCGGCACCGTGACCGAGTAGCCCTTCACCGGATAGATGGGCAGGCGCTCGCCCAGGGGCGCGAGGAGCCGCGGGCTATAGCTTCCGAGGCAGACCACGTGGGCGTCGGCGCCCAGGACTTCGCTCCCGCCGCCCGCCGCCACGCGCACGCCCGTCACGCGGCCGCCGCCGGTCTGCAGGCCCTCGATTCGCGTCCCGTAGCGGAAAGCGACCCCGCGCTGGGCCGCCAAAGCGGCCAGCGCTTCGGTGAACTTGCGCGCGTCGCCCGATTCGTCGTCCGGACAGTACAAGCCCCCGTGGATGGGGGCACGGCTCGCCGCGAGGGCGGGCTCCAGGCCCACGCACTCGGCGGCGGACTTGAGCTCTAGGCGCAAGCCCAGGGCGGTCAGCGCCGGAAGCTTCCGCCGCGCCGCCTCGTAGTCTTCCGGCTCGGTGAAGACGTGCAGGATGCCCCGGGCGAGCTGGTCGTACTCGATCCCCGTCCGTGCGCGCAGCTCCCGTAGGCTCGCGCCGCTCAAGCGGGCGAGGGCCGCGATGGCGGCGGCGTTTCTCCGGGTGCGGGCGGGCAGGCATTCCAACAGAAAGCGCGCGCCCCAGGCCCACTGGGCCGCTTCCCACCGCGGGCGGAACTTGAGCGGCGCGTCCTCGCGCCAAAGCCAGCGCAGCAGCTTGGCCGGCGCCTCGGGATTGGCCCAGGGCTCGGCGTGACTCACGGACACCTGGCCGCCGTTGGCGAAGCTCGTCTCCAGCGCCGGGCCGGGTTGACGCTCGACCACCGTGACGCGATGGCCGGCCTCCGCCAGATACCAGGCGCTGGTGACGCCGATCACGCCGGCGCCGAGAACGATGATTTCCATTCCGCTGAGGGGTGCGAAAGCCGCAAATGATGGGGCGGCGACTGCCCGCTGGCAAGGGTAACCCTCCCACCGGCGAGAGGCGCACCGGGCGGGCGATCTTGCCGGGCCAAAACAAAGCGTTGCGTCGGCGCCGCCGGCCTCGCCGACCTAGCGCGGGCCGACGACGCGGCTCCCGTCGGGGAAAAAATCCTCGAGGCCCTCTCGGCGCCGATCTGCACCGCCGGCCACGAGCTCGGCATTTCGTGCAGCATCGGCATCAGCGTCTACCCCGAGGACGGGAAGGACTTCGCCACCCTCACGACCAACGCCGACATGGCCATGTATCACGCCAAGAAGAAAGGGGGCAGCTTCCACTTTTACATGCCGGAGATGCGCGTCCCGGCGCTCGACGGCCCGGCGCACCCTTGACACGGGCCCGCGGGGACGCCCTCAGGCCACCCCGTGCTTCTTGAACCAGGCGAGCATGCGCCGCCAGCCATCCTCGGCGGCGTCCTTGCGATAGGTGGGCCGATAGTCGGCGTGGAAGCCATGGGGCATGCCCTCGTACAGGATGATCTCCGAGGGGCTGCCCGTTTTCTTGAGCGCCGCCCGCATTCTCTCCACCGTGTCGTTGGGGATGCCCTGGTCGGCGCCGCCGTAGAGCCCGAGCACGGGGGCGTGCAGCTTGTCCGCCACATCGATGGGATGGGTGGGCATGGTGGGCGTACGCTCCGCGACGATGCGCCCATACCAGGCCACCCCCGCCTTCAGCCGCGGATTGTGAGCGGCATAGAGCCAAACGATGCGCCCGCCGTAGCAAAAGCCGGTGATGCCCAGGCGCTTCCCGTCACCGAAGCCGCTCTTCTCGGCCCAGGCAACCGCCGCGTCCAGGTCGGACAGCACCTGGGCATCGGGCACCTTGGACACCACGTGCTTGAGGAGGTCGGGGATACTCTCGTACTTGCGCGGATCCCCCTGGCGGTGGAAAAGCTCGGGCGCGACTGCGAGATAACCCAGCTTGGCCAGGCGCCGGCACACGTCCTGGATGTATTCGTGCACGCCGAAGATCTCCTGCACCACCAGGATCACCGGGAACGGCCCGCCCTGATCGGGCATGGCCCGATAGGCGGGGATCTTCCCGTCGGCGGTGGGAACGGACACTTCTCCGTCCACCAGGCCCTTGGAATCGGTCCTGATCAGCGTCTCGGCGTACACGGGCTGCACCGCCAGTGCAAAGCCGCCGGCGAGGAGCCCGGCGACGAAGGCGCGGCGATTCATTTCCGGGGCGGGGCACAGGCTATCGAGCTCTTGCTTGACATGCGGGTCCATGAAGCACTCCTTTCTATGCAGGCGGCCCGGCCCTTTCCCCTTCCCTCTCTCCCACCGGGAGAGGAGATCCCACTTCTTCTTCCCCCAGCGGAGGAAGAAAACCATCCAGTCCCTCCCCCGGGTGAGGGGGGACAGCGGTCAATGGTTCGTCAACCGTTGACCGGAAGTTCAGAGGGTAGCGCCGGGCACGGCGAGTCGGGCCGCTCAATGGTAGATTAAAGCCTTGATGGAAAAAAGACGCCCATGACGGAGCACTGGAGCCTCCTGGCCCTGTTGCTGTCGAGCTTTCTCGCCGCCACCCTGCTGCCGGGCGGCTCCGAGGCGGTCCTCTTCGGCGTGCTTAAGCATTCGCCGGAGCTCTATTTTCCCGCCATCGGGGTCGCCACCCTGGGCAATACCCTAGGCGGGATGACCTCCTATCTGATCGGCCGGCTGATCCCGCCCAAAGAGCCCCTCAAGGGGCTGGCCTTCGTGCGGCGATACGGGAGCGCGGCGCTCCTTTTCGCCTGGGCGCCCGTGGCGGGCGACGCCCTGTGCGTCGCCGCCGGCTGGCTGCGGGTCAACCCCTGGTGGTCGGCGGGCTTCATGGCCCTGGGCAAGCTCGCCCGTTATCTCGCCATCGCCCAGCTCGCGGGATGACAGAGGCGTTGCACCATTATCCCTCCGGCCGTCATGGGTGAGTCCCCTCCCGCAGTGCGGTAAAATTTTCTTTTAAGCCGTCCTGGTGCTGCAGTGGGTCTCGACATTCCGACCGCGCTCCTTCCCGCCGCCGCCCGTCTGCGGGAAATCCCGTACAACTACACCTCGTTCTCCGACCGGGAGATCGTGATCCGCCTCCTGGGGGAGCCCTCCTGGCACCTGATTAACGAGCTTAGGGCCGAGCGGCGCACCGGCCGCTCGGCGCGCATGCTCTACGAGGTGCTGGGCGACATCTGGGTGGTGTCGCGCAACCCCTACCTCCAGGACGACCTGCTCGGGAACCGGGCCCGAAGGAAAGCCCTGGTCGAGGCCCTGCGCCATCGCCTCGCCCTGATCGAGGAGCGGCGCCAAGGCAGCGAAAAGGTGAAGATCCTCCTCGACCGGGCCCACGCCGCTGTGGACGCCTTCGAGGCCGAGTTCGAGGAAGTGGCGAAACTGCGCCGGCGGGTCCTGAGACGCCTTTCCCGGGTGACGCGCCGAGACAACATCCAGTTCGACGGCCTGGCGCGGGTGTCCCACGTGACCGACGCCACCGACTGGCGTGTGGAGTACCCCTTCGTGGTGATCCACCCCGACACCGAGGAGGAGATCGCTCCCATCGTGCGGGCCTGTATCGAGCTCGGCCTCACCCTCATCCCCCGGGGCGGCGGCACCGGCTACACCGGCGGCGCTGTGCCCCTCACCAAGCGCTCGGCGGTGATCAACACCGAGAAGCTGGAGCGCCTGGGGCCGGTGGAGCGGGTGAAGCTCCCGGGGCTCGACCTGGAGGTGCCCACCCTCCTGTGCCAGGCGGGGGTGGTGACCCGGCGGGCCATGGACGCCGCCGAAGCCGAGGGGCTGGTGTTCGCCGTGGACCCCACCTCGGCGGACGCCTCCTGCATTGGCGGCAATATCGCCATGAACGCCGGCGGGAAAAAGGCGGTGCTGTGGGGCACCGCGGTGGACAACCTGGCCGCCTGGCGCATGGTCACCCCCGAGGGACGCTGGCTCACCGTGGAGCGGCTGGACCACAACTTGGGCAAGATCCACGAGGTGGAAGTGGCGCGCTTTCGCGTCACCCGCTATGCCGACGACGGGAAGACCCCGCTGGGCGAACCCGAGATCCTGGAGATCCCGGGCCGCGCCTTCCGCAAGCCGGGGCTGGGCAAGGACGTGACCGACAAGGTGCTCGGGGGGCTGCCCGGCGTACAAAAGGAGGGCTGCGACGGCATCATCACCTCCGCCCGCTTCATCCTGCATCGCATGCCGGCCCACGTGCGCACGGTGTGCCTGGAGTTCTTCGGGAGCGTGCACGAGGCGGTGCCTTCCATCGTGGAGATCAAGGATTATCTGGACCGGCACCCCAAGGCCGTCCTGGCCGGACTGGAGCACCTGGACCAGCGCTACCTCAAGGCGGTGGGCTATGCCACCAAGGCCCGGCGCCACGGGCTGCCCAAAATGGTGCTGATCGGCGACATCGTGGGCGACGACGAGCAGGAAGTGGCCCGCGCCGCCTCCGAGGTGGTGCGCATCGCCAACCACCGGGGCGGCGAAGGTTTCATCGCCGTCACCGCGGAGGCGCGCAAACGCTTCTGGCTCGACCGGGGCCGCACGGCGGCCATCGCCAGGCACACCAACGCCTTCAAGATCAACGAGGACGTGGTCATTCCCCTCCCCCGCCTCGGCGACTACACCGACGGCATCGAGCGGATCAACGTCGAGCTGTCCATCAAGAACAAGCTCCGGCTGCTGGATGCCCTGGAAGAGTTCCTGCAGGGCGATCTTCCGGTGGCGCTGGAGGATGAGTCGATTCCCAAGGCAGAGGTCATCGGCAACCGGGCCGAGCAGGCCCTGGAGCTGATCCGCAATGCCCGGACCCGGTGGCGTTTCCTGCTGGACAACCTGGACCGTGCAATCGGTGCGCTGCCGGCGGACGGACCGGTGGCCTGGCCCGAGGGCGTGGGACCCGAAGACACGGTGTTCGGGGTGCTGCAGGACTACCGGCTGCGGGTGTCCTGGAAAAAAGAGGTACGGGAGCCCCTGCGGCAGATCTTCGGCGGCAAAGCCTTCCAGCCGGCGCTGGAGGCGTGCGAGGCCATCCACCAGCGGGTGCTCAAGAGCCGAGTGTTCGTGGCCCTGCACATGCACGCCGGTGACGGCAATGTGCACACCAACATCCCGGTCAACTCCGACGACTACGAAATGCTTCAGGAGGCCAACGCCGCCGTGCGCCGGATCATGGCCCTGGCCAAGTCCCTGGGCGGCGTCGTCTCCGGCGAGCACGGCATCGGCATCACCAAGCTGGAGTTCCTTGAGCCGGGCGAGGTCGAAGCGTTCCGCGCCTACAAGCAGCGGATCGATCCCAACGGTCACTTCAACCGGGGCAAGCTCCTGCCGGGCGCCGACCTGGCCAACGCCTACACGCCCAGCTTCAACCTGCTGGAGCTGGAGAGCCTGATCCTGGAGCAGAGCGAGCTCAAGGCCATTTCCGACTCCATCAAGGACTGCCTGCGCTGCGGCAAATGCAAGCCGGTGTGCGCCACCCACGTGCCCCGGGCCAATCTCCTCTACAGCCCGCGCAACAAGATCCTGGCCACCTCGCTCCTGATCGAAGCGTTCCTGTACGAGGAGCAGACCCGGCGCGGCGTCGCGCTGGAGCATTTCGACGAGTTCGGCGACGTAGCCGACCACTGCACGGTGTGCCACAAGTGCCGGGCACCCTGTCCGGTGGACATCGACTTCGGCGACGTCTCCATCGCCATGCGCAACTTCCTACGCAAGCAGGGGAAGCAGAAGTTCAACCCGGGCACCTGGGCGGCCATGGCTTTCCTGAACGCCACCGACCCGAACACCATCAAGCTCCTGCGCAAGGGAATGATCGAATGGGGCTACAAGGCCCAGCGGTTCGCCTACGGCTGGGCCAAGCGGCTGGGCCTCGCCCGGGCGCAAACGAGCCGCCCGCCCGCCACCGTGGGCCGGGCGCCGCTCCGCGCCCAGGCGATCCACTTCGTGAACAAGCCCATGCCCGGCAACCTGCCGAAGAAAACCTCCCGGGCGCTCCTGGACATCGAGGACCCGGCCATCGTCCCGGTGATCCGCGATCCCCGCAAGGTGAACGAAGACTCCGACGCGGTATTCTACTTCCCTGGCTGCGGCTCGGAGCGCCTGTTCAGTCAGGTGGGCCTCGCGACGCAAGCGATGCTCTACCACGTGGGCGCCATCACGGTGCTGCCTCCCGGCTACCTCTGCTGCGGCTATCCCCAGACCGCCGCGGGCCAGCACGACCGCGGGCAGGAGATCATCACCGACAACCGGGTGCTGTTCCACCGCTTGGCCAACACCCTCAACTACCTGGACATCAAGACGGTGATCGTCTCCTGCGGCACCTGCATGGATCAGCTCCAGAAGTACGAGTTCGACAAGATCTTCCCCGGCTGCCGGCTGCTGGACATCCACGAGTACCTGCTGGAGAAAGGGGTCAACCTAGAAGGGGTGCAAGGGGTGCGCTACATGTACCACGATCCCTGCCACACGCCCATGAAGACCCATCCGCCGCTCAAGGTGGTGAACGGCTTGATGGGCGGCGGCGTGGAACTCAACGAGCGCTGCTGCGGCGAGGCCGGGACTCTCGCCATGAGCCGCCCGGACGTGGCGACCCAGGTGCGGCTGCGCAAGGAGGAGGAGATCCGCAAAGGCGTGGCGCGCATCCGCGCCCGGGACAACCCGGGCGAGATCAAGATCCTCACCTCGTGCCCGTCTTGTCTGCAGGGGCTCGCGCGCTATAATGACGACGCCGGCACCACCGCCGATTACATCGTGGTGGAAATGGCGCGCCACATCCTGGGGCCCAATTGGCTAGCCGATTACGTCGAACAGGCCAATCGAGGCGGCATCGAGCGGGTGCTGCTGTAAGCCCCTCGCCCGCGCAGCATTCATGAACTGCGAGCTCTGTAAAGGCGGCACGGGCGAAGTGCTCTGGTCGAGCGACCTGTGCCGCGTGGTGCTGGTGGACGAGCCCGACTATCCCGGCTACTGTCGCGTGATCCTCAACCGCCATGCAAAGGAAATGACGGATCTGGCAGCTGGCGAGCGGGCGGCCCTCATGGAGGTGGTGTTCGCCGTGGAGGAGGCGCTGCGCGCAGCGCTCGCGCCGGACAAGATCAACCTGGCGAGCCTCGGCAACCAGGTGCCCCACCTGCACTGGCACGTAATCCCCCGCTGGCGCTCCGACCGCCACTTTCCCGCCGCCGTTTGGGCGGAACCCTGCCGCGCTTCCCGGCCGGCGCCGCCTCCCGCCTGGCGCGAGCGGCTTGCCTCGGCCCTGGACGCCCGGCTGCCGGGGCGCCCTTGAGCCCGTCCGTGTTTGCCAGCCCGCTGCCAATCGCCCGGCCCGAGAAACGCGGCGCCATCGTCGATCGGGCCACCTGCGCCCAGTGGCTCGCCCAGTTCCAGTTGACCGACATCCGCGCGGCGCACCAGGCGCTCTACCGGGAGCTCGCCGCCCTGGGCCAGTATCTTCTCCCGCCGGCGGAGCGACTGCAGATCATGGAGAGCCTGCGGGAGACGGTGACCTACGTGCAGGGCGAGCTAGCCAGGCGCCTGGCGGGCCGCCCGCTGCCCTTGTCGGAGGCCGAGCACGGGGCCTTCATGACCCTGATCGGGATCTGGGCCCAGATGGTGCTCGGCTACCGCCACTGCTTGGAGGCAGGGGCGGGCGCCGCCGAGCGGCCGCTCTTGATCCAGCGCTGCCTGCGCTACACCGGGGTCCAGCTCGTCGATTACGCCCGCATGCGCTACGAGTATCCGGCGCAGCTCTGGGCCCAGCTCCACGGCCTGTACGCCTTCGCAGAGGAGCAGGGCTTCGCCGATGCCAACGTCATGGATGGGCCGGGGGAGGCCAGGCCCAGTAGTTGCCGCACCGCGTACGTGGAGTCCCTGCTCCTGTGCCACGCCAACCCCTTCGAGCTCAGCCCCAAGCAGATCGAGCTCGCCCAGCGCTGGCTGCGCCATTGGAGCGACGCGGTGGCCGTCCTGCGGGCGCCGCGCCGGGGCAACGAGAAGGTGCCCATGCTGGCGGTGCACCTCAAGGGCGGAAGCGGCCTGCAGTCCCTCTCCCACCTCGCCCCCTCCGAGGCGACCCGCTATCTGGACCTGTCCGAGATCAGCAAGACCCTGCGGGTGAAGCAGATCCTGCTGCAGCAGGGACAGAAGCCCGAGTCCCTGGGGCTCGGCCGCGACTGCGAGCAGCCCGGCTGCGGCCAGCTCCTCGCCCAACTGCACCGCTACTGGTGCGAAGGGGCGCCCACCCGCAGCTTCGACCGCCGCCCCTCCATCAACACCGCCCAGGTGTGCTTCGGCATCTCGGCGATATGGCAAATCGCCGCCGGTAGGCCCTTCGCCCAGCCGGGGGCGAAAAGGCGCCCCGCGAGTCCCGCCCAGGCGGCGGGCAAGCCGGCCGCGGGCCCGGTCCAAGAAGAAACCTGGTCGGTCAAGGACGAGAGCGTCCTCGGCATGCGCATCGAGCGCGACGGTCCGGGGGAGCGGCTGCAGGTGAACCAGCTCCTCGCCCTCAAGCTCCCCAACGCGAGCTGGCGCCTGCTGGGCGTGATTCGCTGGCTGGTGGTGACCCGGAGCGGCCAGCTTCAGGCGGGGCTGCGCACCCTGCCCGGCGCGCCCCAGCCGGTGGCGGTGCGGCCGGCGGGCCCCAACGCGGCGTCCAGCGAACCCTATCTGGAAGCCCTGCTCTTGCCCGAGATCCCCTCCCTCAACCTGCGGGGCAGCCTGATCGTGTCCAAGGGGATCTACCAGCCCCAGCGGCTGCTGGAGCTCGCGCGGGACGACGAGACCCGGAAGATCAAGCTGGAGCTGCTGGTGGAGCGGGGCGCCGACTACGAGCGGGTGGGGTTTTCGCCCGCGTGAGCGCTAGGCCACCCCCGCCCGGCTCGGCGGCGCGGAGGCCGTCTCCGGCAGGCGCCGGGCTTCGGGAAAGCGGGCGCTAAAGCGGCTGCCTTTCCCCACCTCGCTTTCGATCTCCAGCACCCCCTGGTGGCGCGAGAGCACGTGCTTGACGATGGCGAGCCCCAGCCCCGTGCCACCCGTCTCCCGGGAACGGCTGCGGTCCACCCGGTAGAAGCGCTCGGTGAGCCGCGGGATGTGATGGGCCTCGATGCCGATGCCGGTGTCCTGGACGCTGAAGACCAGCTCGCCCCCCTCCTCCTTCCACTGGATCTCGATGCGCCCCCCTTCCGGGGTATAGCGGACGGCGTTGCTCACCAGGTTGCCGAAGGCGCTGCGCAGCTCCTCGGGGCTGCCGAGCAACCCGGCGCCGGTCTCGATCTCCAGCCCGATGCGGTGCCGCCCCGCGCTTAAAGAGAGGGCTTCGTGGTGCAGCAGGCGCAGCAGCTCGGGCACGTTCACCCGCTCCTCCCGCAGGGGATTGCGAGCGTCCTCGAGCTGGGACAGGACCAGCAGATCCTCCACCAGCCGCTGCATGCGCTGGGTCTGCTGCCGTAGCAGCTCCAGGGCACGGCGCTGCATCTCCGGGTCCATGCCGGGGCCGTCCGCCAGGTTCTCCAGGAAACCGGCCACCACGGTGAGGGGGGTGCGCAGCTCGTGGGAGACGTTGGCCACGAAATCCCGGCGCACCGTCTCCGCCCGCTCCAGGCTGGTGATGTCCCGGCTGATCAGGAGCTTTTCCGTGTCCCCGTAGGGGATGAGCTGGATGGCGGCGGTCAAGGGCAGGTCCCGCTCCAGCCGGATCACCAGGGGCTCGCGGTAGTTCTGGGCGTTCAGGTATTCCACGAAGCGCGGGTGGCGCACCAGGCGAGTGACCTGCTGGCCCACATCTAGGCGCGGATCGATGCCCAGGTGCTTCGCAGCGGTGGGATTGCACCACTGGATGCGGTCCTGGGCGTCCAGGATCACGATCCCGTCGGGAAAGACGGTGGCGGCCTCCCGGAATCGCCGCAGCGCCACCGCCAGCTCCTCCTGGTTCCGCGCCTGGGCCCGAGTGAGCCGATAGAGATGGGCGAACAGGTGGTCCCAGAGGCCGGTGGTGGCAGGCATGCGGACGGGATCGGGCCGCTGTAGCCACCGGTAAAGGGCCGCCAGGTTGCGCAGATCGTGGGCGAGTAATGCGACCAGCAGGGCGCTCAGGGTGAGGAGCCCCGCGGCGCCGCCGAAGGCCACCCAGGCGATGAGGGAAGCCCCGCTGACCACGGCCGGCCCGATGAGGAGACGCTGCCAGAAGTTATCCACGGCCGTCCAGTATGGCCCGAGAAACAGGCCCGGGAAAACGATGCGATTTTCCCCCGCAGGGAAGGGACCCGTCCAGCGGGCGCCCGGGCGCGGCCCCGCGTCCTTTCATCCCTGGGCAGGAACCCGGGCAAGAAAGGGAGGATTGCCCCACAAAGCGCGCCCCGGATCCCCGGCGCACCCGGGGCGGGGTCAGGACGCGGAAAACCGGTAGCCCGCGCCGCGGACGGTCTGAACGAGACCCGCCTTGCCGGACGGCTCCAAGGCCTTGCGCAGGCGGCGGATGTGTACGTCCACGGTACGCTCCTCCACGAACACGTGGTCCCCCCACACCTGGTCCAGGAGCTGGGCCCGGGAATGGACCCGCTCCGGGTGGGTCATAAGGTAGTGCAGGAGCCGGAACTCGGTGGGTCCCAGGTTGATGGGAACGCCGTCGCCGGCGACCCGATGGGTGGCGGGATCCAGGGTGAGCCCCCCAATGGTCACCGGGTCGTCCGTCATCTGGGGCGCCCGCCGGCGCAGCACGGCCCGGATCCGGGCGATCATCTCCCGGGGCGAGAAAGGCTTAGTGATGTAGTCGTCGGCGCCGGTTTCCAGGGCGTCCACCTTGTCCCGCTCCTCGCTGCGGGCGGTGAGCATGATGATGGGAATGGCCTTGGTGCGCTCGTCGGCGCGCAGCCGGCGTGCCAGTTCGATGCCGCTCGCCCCCGGCAGCATCCAGTCGAGCAATACCAGGTCGGGCAGGGCGCTCTTGACGATGCGCATCGCCTCTTCGGCGCTCTCAGCGTGCAGGGGCAGATGCCCCGCTTGCCGCAAGTTATAGGCGATGAGCTCCTGGATCCCCGGCTCGTCCTCCACCACCAGCACCGTAGCGCTCATCCTGCGCTCCTTTTCCTTCCCTTCGCTGTGGGAAATCGTATGTACCCAATATTACAGCCGCGTGACAAGGACGCGGGCCTTGCTGCCCCGATGCGCCTGTCGGTTTCTCCGCGGGTGGTTTATCATGTTGTTTTACAGCGCTTCTGCGACCTTCAAGCCCATGGCCGGATTGAGCAAGGACGTCCCCCCGCCCACCGAGATCAAGCTGCACCAGGCCTCCAAAGTCCTGGAGATCTCTTTTGCCGACGGCAGGACGTTTCGCCTGCCGTGCGAGTTCCTGCGGGTCTATTCCCCCTCGGCAGAGGTGCGGGGCCACGGGCCCGGCCAGGAAGTGCTGCAGGTGGGCAAAAAAGACGTGACCATCACCCACATCGAGCCCGTGGGCAGCTACGCGATCCAGCTCACCTTCTCCGACGGCCACGACACCGGCATTTATTCCTGGGACCTGCTCTACGAGTACGGCCTCAAGCAAGAGGAGATGTGGCAGCGCTACCTCCAGCGGCTGGAGGAGGCGGGGGCAAGCCGGGAGGCCCAGCCGGGCCAGGAAGTGCCCCGGCCCAAGGGGAAGTGAACGCGAAGCGCCCGAAGGCCTGCGGAGGAGTCCGAAGGCCTGGGGCCAGGCCACCCCGCCGGCCATGAACGGTTGAGTTTTCCCCATGGACAAGACCACCGATTTCGGTTTCCAGAAAGTCCCCGAGCGGGAGAAGGCGGTTCGGGTCGCGGGCGTGTTCCACTCGGTGGCCGGCCGCTACGACTTGATGAACGACCTCATGTCCGCGGGGCTGCACCGGTGGTGGAAGCGTTTCGCCGTTCTACTCTCGGGGGTGCGGGAAGGGGACCGGGTGCTGGACGTGGCGGGGGGAACGGGAGACGTGGCGCGACTCTTCACCCGCCGGGTGGGGTCCCGGGGCGAGGCGTGGCTCACCGACATCAACCGCTCCATGCTGGAGATCGGCCGGGACCGGCTCCTGGAGGAGGGATTGACCCTGCCCGTGGTGCAATGCGACGGGGAAAAGCTCCCGTTTCGCGCCAACGTCTTCGATTGCGTGAGCGCCGCCTTCGGGCTGCGCAACATGACCCGCAAGGAAGCGGCCCTGGTCGAATGGCTCCGGGTGCTCAAACCCGGCGGGCGGGTGATCGTGCTGGAGTTCTCTCGGGTCTGGAAACCCCTGGAGCCCCTCTACGACTGCTATTCCTTCAATGTGCTGCCCCTCCTGGGACGAGTCGTGGCGGGGGACGCCGAGAGCTACCGGTACCTGGCCGAATCCATCCGGGTCCACCCGGATCAGGAGGCGCTCAAGGAACTCATGGAGCAAGCGGGTTTCCAACGGGTCGAGTATTTCAACCTCTCCGCGGGCATCGTCGCGGTGCACCGGGGGTTCAAGGTCTAAAGGGGTAGACGCCCGGAGCCCCGCAGCGCCTCCGGCGGTTTTTTTCCTGCCTCTTCTGCCCATGCGCTCTGAAGCCGCCCCTGCCCAAGCCCGTTCCCGGCGGCCCCTCCAGGCAGTGCTCATCAGCCCCTACGAGCTGGGACGCCAGCCCTTCGCCCTGGCGGAGCCCGCCGCCTGGCTCAAGCGGGAAGGGGTGGAAGTCACCCTGATCGACCTGTCCCTGCAACGCCTGGACGAGCAGGCCCTGGCCCGGGCCGACCTGGTGGGCCTCTCCTTGGGCATGCACACCGCCACCCGCATCGCCCTGGAGGCGCTGCCCCGCATCCGGCGCCTCGCCCCCGGCGCCCACCTGGTGGCCTACGGCTTATACGCGCCGGTGAACGCGGACTTGCTCTGCCGTCTCGGGGTATCCACCGTGCTTGGCGGAGAATGCGAGGGGGAGCTGGCTGCCCTGGTCCGGCGGCTCGCCCGGGGCGAGCCCGTGCCCCGGGAGGGGCCCCGAGTTCCCCTGGACAGGCTGGATTTCCTGGTGCCCGAGCGCCGGGGGCTTCCGCCCCTCTCCCGCTACGCCCGGCTGATCCTCCCGAACGGGTCGCGCAGGACGGTGGGTTTCGTCGAAGCGTCCCGGGGCTGCAAGCATCTGTGCCGCCATTGCCCGGTGGTGCCGGTCTACCACGGGCGGTTTCGTATCGTTCCGGTGGACGTGGTCCTTGCCGACGTCCGCCAGCAGGTGCAAGCGGGGGCGGAGCACGTGTCCTTCGGCGACCCGGATTTTTTCAACGGCCCAACCCATGCCCTGCGGGTGCTGGAGGCCATGCACGCCGAGTTTCCCTGGCTCACCTTCGACGCTACCATCAAGATCCAGCACCTGGTGCAGCACGCCCGCCTCCTGCCCGCCCTGAAGCGGCTGGGGTGCCTGTTCATCACCTCGGCGGTGGAGGCGGTGGATGATCGCATCCTCGCTTGCCTGGACAAGAACCACAGCGCCGCCGACTTCGAGCGCGCCGTCGCCCTCACCCGCGTCCAGGGCATCGCCCTGGCCCCCACCTTCGTCGCCTTCACGCCCTGGAGCACGGTGGAAGGCTACATCGACCTGCTGGCGAAGCTCCTCGAGTTGCGGCTGGTGGAAGCGGTGCCGCCGGTGCAGCTCACCCTGCGGCTGCTCGTCCCCCAGGGATCGTATCTGCTGAACCTGCCGGACTTCCGCGGGCTGATCGAGGATTTCGACCCCCGGATGCTGGGCTACCCCTGGCGCCACCGGGATCCCCGGGTGGACCGGCTCCAGGCCGAAGCGCAGGCCTGGGTAGTCCAGGCGGAGGAGGAAGGGCTCGAGCGCGCGCAGACGTTCGAGCGCCTCTGGCGTATCGCCCACGAAGCCGCCGGCCGGGAGGCGCCGGCCCTTCCCGCCGGCTTCGCGGGCGAACCGATTCCGCGCCTGTCCGAGCCGTGGTATTGCTGCGCCGAGCCCACCGAGCGGCAGCGGCTGAACTTTTAGGGCCCTTCCCCATGAGCCGCTCTTCCCTTCCCCTTGCCGCCGCGCTCCCGGCGCTTGCACTCCTCACGGCCTGCGCCACCATAGCCCCCGTGGGCGACCCTGTGCCAGCGCCCGAGATCCGGGCCGGCGACGCCTGGACCTACGCCGTCTACGACGGCTACCGGGGAACCCGCAAGGGCAGCACCCGGTACACGGTGCAGCAGATCACGCCCCACGGGGTGGTGACGCGGATGGAGGCCGGCGGCCGCCCGGCCACCCGCACCTTCACGCTGGAATGGAACCCCTACACGGACGAGCTTCCCGAGCACCGCATCGCCGATTTCACCCCGCCCTTCCCGGCCTTCGCCTTTCCCCTCCAGGACGGCAAGCGCTGGAGCGCCACCGTCACCGCCGTCGAAGCCGGGACCGGCCGCCGTTACCCGGTGCACGTCTCCGCCCGGGTGGCGGGGCGGGAAACGATCCAGACCCCGGCGGGCGCTTTCGACGCGATCCGCGTCGACCGTTCCATCTACCTGGACAATTACGAATGGTGGCGCAGCGGCACCCGCTGGTACCAGTCCGAGTGGTACGCGCCGGCGGTGGGCCGCTCGGTGCGCTACCAGGACTATTCGGAGTACACCGACTACACGAAAAGCAACGACGAGCCCTTGATCCGGAGCGACATCATCCCGGGCGACAAGACGGTGCTGGAACTCTCCGCCTACACCCCGGCCGCGCGATGAGGGTTTTCCCATGGCGAGCCTTCCACGCATCTCCTTTCTATGCCTCGTGCCGCCGCTCTTCGCCTGCGCCACGCCGGCGCCGGGCCCGGCGGCGCCGGCCCCCGAATTCATGCCCGGAGAGCGCTGGAGCTACCGGCAGGAGAGCCTCTACACGGGGCGTCCCCTAGGGAGTTTTGCCGTCGCGGTGCGGGAAGCGGGGCGGGAGGGGGCGGTGCTCGAGCTCGCGGGCGACGGGCCCGCCGCGTCGGTCTCCCAGGCCCCGAGCGGGATGCCCCTCCAACGATGGGTGGCGGACGGCCGGATGCTGATCCATGCCTCGCCCGGGGCCCTCATCCGCTTCCCCCTGGAAGCCGGGCGGTGCTGGAACGCCCGGGTCGTCCTCCGGGATCTCCACGGCGGCCCGCCGGTGGAGGCCTCGGTTGACGCCTGCGTCGCGGGCATGGAGAAAATCTCCACCCCGGCCGGCAGCTTCGACGCCTACGTGATCCGGCGCTCCCTCTACTTCGTGGAACGGCCGTGGTGGCGCAGCGAGATCCGGCTCTACGAGACCGACTGGTATGCGCCCCAGGCCAAGGCGGTGGTGCGAACCGAGTACGACTCCATTTTTACCGACTACTTCCGCCAGGCCCGGGGCGGGGCCGAAGTGCCCGGGGAAAAGGTGCGGATCGAGCTAGCGGCCCGCACCCAGGCGGGGTGAACCCATGCGGCGCATCCTGCTGCTGCTTCCCACCACCTCCTACCGCAACGAAGCCTTCGCCGCCGCGGCGCGCCGGCTCGGCTTGGAGGTGATCGCCGCCGCCGACTACTGCCACCGGCTCGCCCCCGGGTGGGGGCTGCCTCCGCGCATGGCGGTGCGCTTCGACCGGCCGGAGGCGGCGGCCCGGACCATCCTGGCCGAGCTGGGCGAGCGGCCGGACGCGGTGCTGGCGGTGGACGACGCCGGCCTGGAGCTCGCCGCCGTGCTCTCCGAACGGCTGGGGCTCCCCGCCAATCCCCCGGAGGCGGTGCGGCGGCTGCGGGACAAACTCGCCTTCCGCGCGCTGCTCAGCTCAAGCGGACTCCCCTGCCCGCGCTTCGCCCACCTGGCCGCCAGCGCCGACCCCCTGACCCTCCTCGCCGCCCTGGACCTGCCCGTGGTAGTCAAGGCCCGGCGGCTCTCGGCGAGCCGCGGGGTGATCCGGGCCGACGACGCCCCGGGCCTCGCGGCCGCCGTGGAGCGAGTGCGGGCGATCCAGCGCCGGGCCGACCGGGACGCCGAACGCCTGGGGCTCCTGGTGGAGGAGTTCATTCCCGGGAGCGAGCACGCCCTGGAAGGCCTCCTGGAAGACGGGCGACTCCGGATCCTGGCCCTGTTCGACAAGCCGGATCCGCTCGATGGCCCGTATTTCGAGGAAACGATCCTGGTCACGCCGTCGCGGCTCGCGCCGGAAGTGCAACGCCGCATCGCCGAAACGGTGGAGCGGGCCTGCCGGCTGGCGGGGCTCGTCACCGGGCCGGTTCACGCGGAAGCCCGGGTCCGGGGGGACGAAGTGTGGCTGCTGGAGATCGCCGCCCGCTCCATCGGCGGGCTGTGCGGCCGGGCCCTGACCCAGGCCCTGGGCATGACCCTGGAAGAGCTGGTGCTGCGCCATGCGCTGGGCATGGACGTGCCCGAGCCGCGGACCGAGGATGCCGCCGGCGTCATGATGATCCCCATCCCGCGCCGGGGCATCTTCCGGGCGATCCACAACGTGGAGGCGGCGCTTAAAGTGCCCGGGGTGACCGAGGTGCGCATCACCGCCCAGCCGGGCCAGGTGCTGGCGCCGCCCCCCGAGGGCAACACCTACCTGGGATTCATCTTCTCCCGGGGAGAGCGCCCGGAAGAGGCGGAGTGGGCCCTACGGCTCGCCCATCTGCAGCTCGCCGTGGAGCTCGCCCCCGGGCACCCAGTCGAGACCGCCCATGAATGACCGGGCCTACTGAGCATCCTAAAAACTTGACGGGCGCTCGTGAACTATCCGGCTAGCCTTCTGACCTCCCCTTCACGAACTGTTTGGAGAGCACCTTGCCGTTGACGAACTGGATGTGGATCGCCCCGTCCTTGTCCTTCCACACCGACGAGGTGCCGGACAGGTTGCCGAGGCTGAAGCCGGAAGACTCGGTAGGCTCCCCCAGAAAAGCGACCACTTCTTCCTGGGTCATGCCCGCCTTGATCCTGTCGAAGTTCTCCTGGGTGACCTTGGAGCCGCAGGCCGCCAACACGACCAAGGCCGCGGCGAGCAGGAGGCTGCGCCATCCCTTGTAGCTCATCGTGCTTCCTTCCCTCGGGGGAAACTCCTCTGACATCGGTTTTCAACGGCCCTCACTTGAGCAGCCGCACCAGCACCAGGAGCAGCACGGCGCCCAGCACGGCGATCACCAGGCTGCGGAAGTCGAAGCCGGTCACCGTGCCGAAGCCGAGCTGGGTGCCGATAAAGCCGCCGATCAAGGCGCCGGCGATGCCGATGGCGATGGTGACCACGATGCCGCCGATATCCTTGCCCGGTACCAGCAGCTTCGCCACCACCCCCGCCACCAGCCCGAACACGATCCAGGACAGGATACCCATCAGATGCCTCCTTGGCCGGAAACCTCGCCCTTGCCGGCCGGACCACGGGGGCGCCAGCCGCAAAAGGAAGATTAGCACGGAGGAAATTATCACGGCTGCCGCGCCCGGCCCAAGGGCCGGGTCCATGATCTGGGGCTTTAAGGGTTAAAATCCAGGCCTATCCCGTTGCGATGCCCGTCTTTCCCATGTTGAGCCGCGTTTTCGCCGCCGCCGTCAACCACGCCCTCGAGCAGTCGGGCTGGGCCCGGGAGCGGCTGCGCCGCCACGCAGGCAAAGCGGTGCGCTTCGTCGTCGCGCCTTTCGACGCAACCCTTGCGGTGGGAGAGGACGGCTACGTGGTCGCGCCGCAGGAGGCAGAGCCGGCCCTCACCCTGCGCCTGTCCCCGTTCCTGCTGCCCCGGCTGCTGCTGGAGGAGGAGGCCGCCTACCGGGAAGTGGAGACCGAAGGCGACGCGGCCCTCGCCGCCGACGTGGCCCACCTGTTCCGCCACTTGCGCTGGGACGTGGAGGAAGATCTGAGCCGCCTGTTCGGCGACGTGCTGGCCCATCGCCTGGCGGAGGGGGGCGCGGCGCTCGCCCGCTGGCCGGCCCAGGCGGCCGAAGGCCTCGCCGGGATGCTGGTGGAATACGCCCGGGAGGAGGAGCCCCTTCTCCCTAAGCGGGAGGAAGTCGCCCGCTTCCTGGCCGACGTGGACACCCTGCGGGACGACGTGGAGCGCCTGGAGAAGCGGATCGAGCGGCTGGAAGGCGAAGCCGGGAAAGGTTCGAGCGCTTGACGGTTCCGCTGTTCACCCCGAGCCCCCATCCGCCCGGGGCTGCCCGGCGGCCGCGCCCCCTGTCCCCTCCCGCCGACTCCCTTACTCTGCCATGCGGTTCGCGCGGCTGATCAAGATCGCCTGGGTGATCCAGCGCTTCGGCCTGGACGAGTTCATCCTGGGCCACGAGCGCTTCCGCTGGCTGCGGGGGCTGGTGCGCTTCCTCATGTTCTGGAGGAAGCTGGAGGCGCCCCGGGCGGTGCGCCTGCGCCTGGCCATGGAGGCCCTGGGCCCCATCTTCGTCAAGTTCGGGCAGGTGCTTTCCACCCGCCGGGACCTGCTCCCCGCCGACCTCGCCGACGAGCTGGCCAAGCTCCAGGATCAGGTGCCCCCCTTCCCCTCGCCCCAGGTGGAGGAGATCCTGCAGCGCAACTTCCCTCAAGGCTACCGGCAGGTGTTCCGCGAGTTCGATCTCACCCCGGTGGCGAGCGCCTCCGTCGCCCAGGTGCATCTCGCCGTGCTCCACGACGGGACCGAGGCGGCGGTGAAGGTGCTGCGGCCCGGCATCGAGGCAGTGATCGCCAACGATCTGGCCCTCCTCCAGGTGGCCGCCAGCCTGGTGGAGACCCTGTGGGCCGAGGGCCGCCGGCTCAAGCCCCGGCAGGTGGTGGCCGAGTTCGAGCGCCACCTGCACGACGAGCTGGACCTCATGCGGGAGGCGGCCAACTGCAGCCAGTTGCGCCGCAACTTCGAGCACTCGCCCCTGCTGCAGGTGCCCGAGGTGTACTGGGACTACTGCTCCAGCGAAGTGATGGTGATGGAGCGCATGCACGGCATCCCCATCAGCCAGGTGGAGAGGCTTAAGGCGCAAGGCATCGACATCCCGCTCCTCGCCCGCGCCGGGGTGGAAATCTTCTTTACCCAGGTGTTCCGCAACGGCTTCTTCCACGCCGACATGCACCCGGGCAACATCTTCGTGGGCGAGGACGGCCGCTACATCGCCCTGGACTTCGGCATCATGGGTACCCTCACCGAGGTGGACAAGAATTACCTGGCCCAGAACTTCATCGCCTTCTTCCGCCGGGACTACAAGCGGGTCGCCCAGGCCCACGTGGAGGCCGGCTGGGTGCCCCGGGAGACCCGGGTGGAGGAGTTCGAGGCGGCGATCCGCACCGTGTGCGAGCCCATCTTCGCCCGCCCCCTCAAGGAGATCTCCTTCGGCAAGCTCCTGGTGCGGCTGTTCCAGGTGGCGCGCCGCTTCAACGTGGAGGTGCAGCCCCAGCTCGTGCTCCTACAGAAGACCCTGCTCAACATCGAGGGCCTGGGCCGGCAGCTCGACCCGGACCTGGACCTGTGGAAGACGGCCAAGCCCTTCCTCGAGCGCTGGATGAGCGAGCAAGTGGGTCCCCGGGCCCTGGTGCGCCACCTGCGGGAGGAATCCACCCGCTGGCCGGCCCTCCTGCCCCAGTTGCCTCGGCTCGCCCACCGGGCTCTCACCCGGGCGGCCGATCCCCCCGCCCCTTCCCAGCTCGCCCGGCTGCTGGAGGAGCAGAAGCGCCAGAGCCGGCGTCTCGCCTGGCTCGCCCTCCTGCTCGCCGCCCTGCTGGGGCTCCAGCTCGCCGCCTTTTTCTACCTGTAAAAACGGCTTGGCGCGCCGGCACAGGGTGCTAGAATTGCGTCCCGATTTTCCCCGGAACCGGTTCATGGCGCTCCTGGAGATCCGCAACGTCACCCGCCGCTTCGGCGACTTCACGGCGGTGGATCACGTGAGCCTTTCCATCGAGGCGGGGGAGTTCTTCACCCTGCTGGGCCCCTCTGGCTGCGGCAAGACCACGCTGCTCAGGATGATCGCCGGCTTCGACCTGCCCGACGAGGGGCAGATCGTCCTGGACGGCCGAGACTTGGGCGCCACCCCGCCCGAGAAGCGGCCGATCCACACCGTGTTCCAGAGCTACGCCCTCTTCCCCCACATGACGGTGGCGGACAACGTGGCCTTCCCCCTCAAGATGGCGGGCCGGGACCCGGCCACTATCAAGGCCAAGGTGGCCGAGGCGCTGGAGGCGGTGCACCTCTCGGACAAGGCCGAGCGCTTCCCCCACGAGCTCTCCGGTGGCCAGAAGCAGCGGGTGGCCCTCGCCCGGGGCATCGTCAACCGGCCCCGCCTGCTGCTCCTGGACGAGCCGCTGGGGGCCCTGGACGCCAAGCTGCGAGAGGAGATGCAGCTCGAGCTCATCAAGCTGCAGCGAGACGTGGGCATCACCTTCGTCTTCGTCACCCATTCCCAGGCCGAGGCCCTGGCCCTCTCCCACCGCATCGCCGTCATGAACCGGGGCCGCATCGAGCAGGTGGACGAGCCCTCCCGGCTCTACAGTTTCCCCAAGAGCCGCTTCGTAGCCGACTTCATCGGCAACATCAACCTGATGGAGGCGGAGGTGAAGGAGGCCACCCCCACCCACCTGGTGCTCACCGTGCCCGGGCTGGGGGAAATCCACGCGCCCCCCGCCGACGGCGTGCGGCCCGGGACGAAAGGCGCGTTCGCCATCCGCCCCGAGCAGGTGCGCATCACCACCCCCGGGGCGGCGGAGCTCAAGAACCACTTCCCGGGTAGGGTGCACGATTTCCTCTACGTGGGCGATGTCACCACCTACATCGTGGACCTGGAGAACGGGGCCCGGGTGGAGGCCCTGCTCGCCAACTCGGCCCCGGGCCGGGCCCGTTTCTTCGAGGTGGGGGACCCGGTGGACGTGGCCTGGCGGCACGACGCGGGGGTGTTCCTGAGTGAATAGGATCTCCGGGGGACGGCTGACCCGTGCTCTGGTGAGCGGGCCGCCTTTTCTCTTCCTCCTGCTCTTCTTCTTGCTGCCCTCCGTCATCATGGTGGTGGCCTCCTTCCGCCATCCCGGCGAGTTCGGTGGGCTCGCCCCCCTGTTTCCCGCCGCGCCCGGGGAGGAGGCAGGCCTCACCCTGGAGAACTACCGCATCTTCTTCGGCGACTGGATCTACTTCCAGATCTTCCTCAAGTCCTTCGTGATCGCCGCGCTCACCACCCTGGTATGCCTGGCGATTGCCTATCCCCTGGCGGTGCTCATCGCCCGGAGTCCCCGCAGGTACCGGGACCTCATGGTGCTGCTGGTGGTGCTGCCCTTCGCCAGCAACTTCCTGGTGCGGGTCTACGCCTGGATGATCATCCTGGGGCCCTTCGAGCTGCTATTCACCCGCACGGCGGTGATCGTGGGCATGGTCTACGTGCACCTGCCGTTCATGGTGCTGCCCCTGTACACCAACCTGGAGAAGCACGACCCGGCCCTGCTGGACGCGGCCCAGGACCTGGGCGCCAACGCCTGGCACCGCTTCTGGAAGGTGACCTTTCCGCTCTCCCTGCCCGGGGTCTTCGCCGGCTCGGCCCTGGTGTTCATCCCGGTGCTGGGGATGTTCGCCATCCCCGAAATCCTGGGCGGCATCGGGGACTGGATGGTGGGCAACATGATTAAGGAGGCGTTCCTGGGGGTGCGGGACTGGCCGTTCGGCTCGATGCTGTCCCTCATGCTCACCGTGTGCGTGCTGGCGGTGGCGGGCCTGACGGCCTGGTTCGCGGGGCGGAAGCTGCGCCATGCGTAGGCTGGGCCTCGGCGTCGAAGTGCTGGCCATCGCCATGCTCTTCTGGAGTTGCTTCGCCGGCGAGGCGCGCTACGCGCTCTTCGCCGCCGGCTGCCTCCTGCTTGGTGCCGCCGCGGCCTTGGGCTGGTTCGGCGAGCGGCGCCGCATGCCCGATTTCTGGCTCTGGTACGCGAGCCTTCTCGCCTACGCCTTCCTCTACGTCCCACTCATCATCGTCGTCACCTTCTCCTTCAACGACTCCAAGCTCAACGCGGAGTGGGTGGGCTTCACCCTAGACTGGTACCGGCGGCTCATCAACAACGCCGACATGCTGACGGCAGCCCGCAACTCGGTGCTGATCGCCCTGACCGCCGCCGGCATCGCCACGGTGCTCGGCACCATGGCCGGCATCGCCATGCACCGCTACCGCTCGCGGTTCCTGCCCTTCCTGGTGTTCACGCCGGTCGCCATGCCGGAGATCCTGCTGGGGGTGTCGCTCCTCATCTACTTCTTGAACTCCCTGAAGCCGCTCCTGTCGGCGGTGGGAGTGGAGTTCGACCTGGGGCTCGTCACCGTGATCGTCGCCCACATCACCTTTTGCATCGGCTTCGTCGCCATCATCGTGCGCGCGCGCCTAGCGGGCATGGACGAGAGCATCTTCGAGGCGGCCCGGGACCTGGGGGCGAGCCCGTGGCAAACCTTCCGCCTGGTGACCCTGCCCTTGATCCTGCCGGGGATCATCGCCGGGGCGCTCATGGCATTCACCCTCTCCATCGACGATTTCGTGATCACCTTTTTCACCTCCGGCGTAGGTACCAAAACGCTGCCCCTGGAGATCTACACCATGATCAAGGTGGCCGTGACCCCCGAGGTGAACGCAGTGTCGGCCCTGATGATGCTGATCACCCTGGCCATGATCGTCATCGCCGGGCGCGTGGCTCCGGACGTGCTGAGGGCCAAGGCGTGAAGCGGGGCCGCCGGCGGGCGCTGCAGGCGCTCTTTGCCGCGGCGGGGCTTGCCCTTTCGCCCGGGATTCGTCCCGCCCGGGCTCAGCAGCCGGTGCTGCGCCTGTTCAACTGGAACAACTACATCACCGAGGAGTCGGTCCGCGCCTTCGAGTCCCGGTGCGGCTGCCGCCTGGCCCAGGACTATTACGCCGACAACGAGGAGATGCTGGCCAAGCTCGCCGCCGGCGCCACGGGCTACGATCTCCTGGTGCCCACGGGCAACGCGGTGGAGGCGCTCATCAAGTCCGACCAGCTTCGCCCCCTGGACAAGTCGAAGATCCCCAACCTGGTCAACGTCAAGCCCCAGTTCCTAGACCCCTGGTTCGATCCCGGCAACCGATACTCGGTGCCCTACATGTACACGTTGACCATCGTCGGGTACAACAACCAGAGAATGCAGGCGCTGGAGCTGCCCACCGACACCTGGGCCCTCATCTTCGACCCGAAGCACCTGCGCAAGATCAAAGGCAAGGTCACGGTGCTGGACAGCCAGCGGGAGTTGTTCGCCGCCGCCTTGATCTACCTCGGCTACGACGCCAACGAGAGCGACGAGAAGAAGCTCAAGGAAGCCCGTGACCTCATCATCGAGGCCAAGCCCTACTGGGCGGCGTTCAACGCCGGCAGCTATTTCAAGGAGCTCGCCATCGGCAACGTCTGGGTCGCCCACGGCTACTCCAACGATTTCTACACGGCCCAGCAGGACGCCCGGGCGGCCGGGCGGCCTTTCACCATCGGCTATTCCACGCCGAAGGAGGGGGCGGTTTTCGCCCTGGACAACCTGGTGATCCACAAAACCGGCCAGCGTCCCGACCTGGCCCACCTGTTCATCAACTTCTGGTTGGAAGGGGAGGCTTCGGCCGCCATCACCAACGAGATCGGCGCCGGCAACCCCAACATGAGGGCGATGCAGTTCATCAAGCCGGAGATCGCGGCAAACCGCGACCTGTTCCCGGACGCGGAGCAGTTCAAGCGGCTCCGCGACCTGCGGGACTACGACCGCAAGACCCGCCGGTTGCTCAACCGGCTGTGGGTAGAGGTCAAGGTCCGCTGAAGGCTTCCTGGAACTTGCGCGCGAAAGCCTGCACCATCTCCGCCGGCAGCCCGTTGATGCCGCCGGCCGCCGGGCGCCCGCCGCCGGAGGGAAACTGCCGGCACAGGGCTTCGGCTCCCGCGGGGCGGGCGACCGGGGCGCGCACGCTCACTGTGTAGCCGCCGGCGACCGAGGGAACCAGCACCGCGTGGGCCCGCGCCGGGTGGGCGCGGGCCAGGCGATTGGCGAAGGCGCCGGAGACGCGCCGCGCCCACGCCGCGTCGGGCAGCAGGTAGATCGTCCCTGCCGCAGTCTCCTCCAGAGGCTCCAGCGCCTGCGCCCGCGCTATGTCATCGGCATAGCCGCGGCGCAGCCGCTCGAACGCCGGCTCCCGGGCGATGAACTGGAATGGATCGGCATAGCGGCTCAGGCGCCGGTAAAGCTCGGCGGGGTGGAAGTACAGGTCCTCCACCGTCTCCCCGTAGGCGTTGTAGTTGAGGGCCTCCCCCAGCTCCCGCAGCTTCTCGAGCCCTTCCTCCGAAAGCCCCAGGGGAAGCGCGACCCGGCGGGCGGAATCGAACAGGTTGTCGCCGAAGGCCGCCACCACCGCCCAGGCTCGATGGCGGCCGTGGAGGTAACGGTCCACCAGCAGGCTGGTGCACAGGTCCGGCGCCGGGTCGATGTGGGCTTCCAGGTGGGGGTGGCGGGGAATTTCCTCCGCGTAGTGGTGATCGAAATAGAGGCACCTGGCGCCGGCTTCGAGCGCGTGGGCGAGGGCATCGCGGTTTTCCGCGAGAGAGATGTCCAGCACCGTGAGCACGTCGCCGGGCGCAGGCGCAACGCGCTGGAGCAGCCGCACGTCGCGCTTGACACCGGTCACCAGCACGGCCTCGCACGGTTCCACGAGCCGGAGCTGGTGCAGGGCGCAGAGGCCGTCGGCGTCGCCGTTGAAGATGTCGTAGAATGCCACCGTTTTCGCCTTCCGCTCAGCCATGCGCGAGCCTTCCGATGAAGCCCCGACGCCAGCGCTTCGCCCTTTCCGGCTGAGCCTCTACGCCGCCCTAGCATATACACTGCTCATCGCCTATGCCAGCCTGACGCCCTTCGCCGGCTGGCAGGCGCCGGGGCGGCCCCTGCTGGAGTTCGTGCTCGCCTCGTGGCCCCGCTACGTGACCCGGGGCGACGTGCTGATCAACATGGCCGCGTACCTTCCCTTCGGCTTCCTGGTCATCGTGTCGCTTCCCCGGCGATGGCCCAAGTCCGTGGCCATGGCCGTCACCTGCCTGCTGGGGGTGGGCTTGAGCTTCTTCATGGAATTCGGGCAGCAGTTCGTGCCCGGCCGCATCGCCTCCAACCTGGATCTGCTCACCAACGGGGCCGGGTCCTTGCTAGGCGCGGCGCTCGCCGTGCCCCTGCTCCGGCGGCCGGCAACCCTCTCCACCCTGACGGGCGTGCGCGACTACTGGTTCCACACCGGCCGCGCCGCCGACGCGGGGCTGGTGCTCCTGGCGCTGTTCTTTTTCGCCCAGGCGAACCCTTCCCTGCCCTGGATGGCGAGCCGGGTGTTCGAAGCCGCCGTGCCCCTGGAACCCGCCCCCGTGCAAGGGTTTTCCTTCACCCAGCTCGGCCTTTCCATGACCAACGCCCTGGCCCTCTCCATGCTGATCTCCCTGCTCACGCCGAGGCCGCGCCCGCGCTTCTGGCTGTGTACCCTGGCGCTGGTGGCCATCGCCCTGGGCAAGCTCCTCGCGGCCCACCTGCTGCTCAAGCCCGAGGCGGTGCTGCAATGGCTAAGCGTGGAAGCGGGCCTGGGAACCGCCTACGGGCTCGCCTTCGCCGGCCTGGTGCTGCGCCTGGGGCGCGTCCCCCGGGCCTGGGTGGGAATGGCAGGGGCCGCCGCCAGCCTGGTCTTCGCCTACGCCTTCGAGCACGCCGCCACCCCTTCGGCGGTGCTGCGCCTGTTCGACTGGCGCTACGGGCATCTGCTCAACTTCAACGGCATCACCCGCTTCGTGGCGGAGTTGTGGCCAGTGCTGGCGCTGGGCTATTTCGCCCTCACCGGCCCAGGTGCGCGTAGGGCGGAAGGGTCTGCAGCCGCGGGTCCTCCACGGGTCCGCCGGCGGTAAAGTGGTAAAGCGACTGGAACGAGCGATCCTCGATCCCGAGAAGCCGGTGCATCGCGTCGTCGAAGAAGCAGCCGATGCCGGTGCCCCGGATGCCCGCCGCTTCCGCCTCCAGGTACAGGATCTGGCCGAGCAGCCCCGTCTCCCAGTAGAGTTCCCGGTACACCCAGGGTCCCGCGGCGAGGGCCGCCTCGAACTCGGCCAGGAAACCCAGGGTGAAGCAGGAATCGGCCGCGATGTCCTGGTGGCAAGAGACGAGGCGGGCCGCGTCCCGGGCATCCCCTTCGGCGAGCAGGTACAAGGGCAGGTGGGCCGGCACCCCTTCGACCCGCCGCCACGCCCAATCGCCCCGCAGCGCCCCGCGCAGCCGCGGGCCCGCCTCCAGATCCCGCACCAGGGCGTAGAGGCCCGGCGCCACCCCCTCCACCCGGTGGACGAAGAGCATGGGATGGACCCGCGGCCGCCAGGGCCAGGCGTCCAGGGGCGGCACGCAGGGGCGCGGAAGCAGGGCATCCAGCAAGGCGAACCAGCGGGCCGCGGAAAGGGAAGTCACGCCGTCGAAGTCCACCGCGCTGCGCCGCTGGCGGATGAGCCGGGCTGCCGGAAGCCCGCAGCCAGTAGGCGTCAACGGTGGCAGCGGTGCCGGAACCCAGGACGGCGGTTCCAGCCCGGCGGGCCGGCGGGTTGCCCGCTCCACTTCGTCGATCCCCCGCCAGTGGACGTGTTCGGGGCTCAGCCGGTTGGGGCGCCCGGCGAAGCGCAGACCGTCCAACGGCATCTCGATGCCCCCGGCCGGCAGGAGGCCCGGGCCGATCCAGAGCAGCGCATCGGGAAACTCGGGCTCCGCCTCGCCCCAGGGGCCGGCGAGCCCCAGCAGCGCGCGCAGCGCTTCGTCTCCCACCCCGGGCGCGAGCCGCGCGGCCCATCCCAGGGAAGCGGCCGCGTAGGCGAATGCGCCGAGGGCATGGCCGCCATCGTGCTGGCAGTAGCGCCAGGCGCGCACGCCGTATTTCCACGCTTCGCGCCAGTGGATGCTCGTTATGGCCACCAGCACGCCGCCCGCAAGGGCCCGATCCCACCGCTGCGTCTCTCCGGGGATCCCGCGGCGTTCGAGGACGTGGTCCCGGCTTACGTAGTGGTACACGCCCCGGGGAAGCCCGGGCAGCTCGCCGCAGACTAGGTAGCCTTCCGTGGGATGGAGGTTGCCGCTGGAGGGATTGCAGCGCAGGGCCCAGCGGCTCGGGCCGTAGCGCTTCCAGGCGGAGAGCCCCAGGGAGAGCTCGAACAGGAGGGCGATGGATTCCCGATCGAGGGGATGGGGAGCAGGTCGATCGCCCCTTCGCACCGCTTCGAAGGGCGTCGGCAGCCGGTCGGCGGCCAGGGGCAGGGCCAGCCGTTCCGCGCCGGTATAAGTGCGGAAGGGATCCGGCTGGTTGGCCCAGTCGAGACCTCCCGGGCCGGGGGCGTACCGGTCCAGGTGGTGCTTGCTCGCCTCGTGGTAGCGGAGCACCACGGGGAGGGGATTCGCCAGAGCCGATTCCGGCTTCATCGACGCCGTCTCTCCTCCGCCGGCAACGGGTTCAGGCGTTCGCGGGGGCCGCGCAATCCCGCGCGCCGGGAGGGGGATCGCCAACTGGTATAATTTCGCATTCGCATCCTTTCCGTCCTCTCCCGCCATCGTGAGCTATTACAAGTACCACGTCTTCTTCTGCTGCAACCAGCGGCAGGCAGGGGAGGCGTGCTGCAACAACCACGGCGCCCAGACGATGCGAGCCTACGCCAAGGAGCAGGTCAAGGCGCTCAAGCTCGCCGGTCCCGGGAAAGTGCGCATCAACCAGGCGGGCTGCCTGGACCGGTGCAGCGAGGGGCCCGTGCTGGTGGTCTATCCCGAGGGGATCTGGTACACCTACGTGGACCAGGACGACATCGACGAAATCATCCGGGAGCACCTGGTGCATGGGCGCGTCGTGGAGCGGCTGCGCATCTGAGCCCAGGCCTTCTGCGCTCGCGCACCATCGCTAGCCATGCAGCGCCCTTCGCCCGCCATGCTGATCCCCGGCCCCGCGGGCCCCATTGAAGCGGCCCTGGCCGATCCCGGCCCGTCCCGCAGGGGCATCGCCGTCATCGCCCACCCCCATCCCCTCTACGGCGGGACCATGGACAACAAAGTGGTCACCACCCTGGCCCGGGCGTTCGAGGGGGAGGGCTTCGCCGCCGTGCGCTTCAACTTCCGGGGCGTGGGACAGAGCGCCGGCGCCTTCGACGAAGGCGAGGGGGAGACCGACGACGCGGTGGCGGTGGCGAAGTGGGCCCTCGCTGCCTTGGGCCAAAGCCCCCTGTGGCTCGCCGGCTTCTCCTTCGGCGCCGCCATCCAGGCCCGGGCCGCGGAGCGGCTCCAGCCCGCCCGCCTAGTGCTGGTCGCGCCGGCGGTGACCCGCGTAGCGACGCCCAGCGTGCCGGAGGACGCCCTGGTCATCCACGGCGAGCGCGACGACGTGGTGCCCCTGGGCGAGGTCATGGACTGGGCGCGCCCCCAGGGGCTGCCGGTGCTGGTCATTCCCGGGGGCGAGCACTTTTTTCACGGGCGCCTGCCCCTGCTCAGGCGCCTGGTCGCCGCCGCATGCAGGTCCTGACCGCTCGGGGGCTGCGCAAGTTCTACGGGACCCGCGAGGTGGTGCGCGGCGTGGACCTGGCGGTCCAGCGCGGCCAATGCTTCGGTCTCCTGGGCCCCAACGGCGCGGGCAAGACCACCACCCTGCGGCTGTGCCTTGGGCTCACCGACCCCGACGGCGGCGAGATCCACCTGCTGGGAGAGCCGGTGCCCCAGCGGGCCCGGGAAGCCCGCACGCGGGTGGGGGTGGTGCCCCAGTTCGACAACCTGGACCCAGATTTCACCGTGGCCGAGAACCTGCTGGTGTTCGGGCGCTATTTCGGTCTGGATGACGAAACGGTGGCGCGGCGCGTTCCCGAGCTGCTGGCCTTCGCCGGGCTCGAGGGCCGGGCCGACACCCGCATCCAGACCCTTTCGGGGGGCATGCGCCGACGCCTCACCCTGGCCCGGGCCCTGGTGAATGATCCCGACCTCCTGTTCCTAGACGAGCCCACCACCGGGCTCGATCCCCAGGCGCGGCACCTGATTTGGGAGCGCCTCAAGCAGTTACTCGCCCTCGGCAAGACCATCGTGCTCACCACCCACTTCATGGACGAGGCCGAGCGGCTGTGCGACACCCTCTCAGTCATGGACCACGGCCGCATCATCGCCCATGGCTCGCCCCGGGCCCTGATCCGGCACCATATCGAGCGGGAGGTGGTGGAGGTGTACGGCGAGGGCGTGCAGGCCTGGGCGCGGGAGCAGGCGAAGGGGCTGTGCCGGCGAGTGGAGGTCGCCGGGGAGACCGCCTTCTGCTATTGTGACGGTGCCCAGCCCATCATCGCCGACCTGGAGGGCCGGCCGGGACTTCGCTATCTCCACCGGCCCGCCAACCTGGAAGACGTGTTCCTGAAGCTCACCGGGCGGGACATCCGCGATTGACTTTCTACTAAGAGAAACCCCGTGAGCGCCCAGTTTCCCGCCGCCCGCCCGTTCAACGGCTTCAACCCCAAGCACCTGCAGCCGCCCCGGCTGTCGCTACGCTTCGTGCCCGTATGGCGGCGCAATTTCCTGGTGTGGCGCAAGCTCGCCATCCCCTCCATGCTGGGCAACCTGGCCGATCCCATGCTCTACATGCTCGCCCTGGGCTTCGGTCTGGGAAGCCTGCTTCCCACCGTGGAGGGCGTCTCCTACATCACCTTCCTCGCCGCCGGCACCGTATGCTACGGCACCATGAACAGCGCCACTTTCGAAGCGCTCTACTCCGGCTTCTCCCGCATGCACGTGCAGCGCACCTGGGACGCGATCCTGAACGCCCCCATCACCCTGGACGACGTGGTGACGGCGGAGGCGGTGTGGGCTGCCTCCAAGAGCTTCCTCTCCGGGATGGCGATCCTCGCCGTCATCTGGCTCCTGGGGCTTTCCCATTCGCCCCTCACCCTGTGGATCGTTCTCCTCGTCCCTTTGATCGGGCTCACCTTCGCCTGCATGGGGCTCACGATCACGGCCCTGTCCCCGAGCTACGACTTCTTCCTCTACTATTTCACCCTGGTCATCACCCCAATGGTGCTCCTGTGCGGCGTGTTCTTCCCCACCGCCCAGCTTCCCGCGGTCCTGCAGAACGCGGCCCAGGTGCTGCCCCTCACCCACGCCATCGAGCTGGTGCGCCCGCTGGTGGTGGGCCGTGCGCCGGCGGAGCCCCTCCTCCACGTGCTGGTGCTTCTCGCCTACGCGGCTGCCGCTTTCTACCTGGCGCTGGTGCTCACCCGCCGGCGGCTGCTCAAGTGAGCTTTCCTGTGGAAATCATGGGGCGCCCATCCCCATGATCGAGCTCGCCGTCAATGGGGAACGGCGCAGCCTGACCCTTGATTCCCGGACACCGCTCCTTTGGGCGCTGCGGGACGCCCTCGGGCTCAAGGGCACCAAGTACGGCTGCGGCGTGGGCGTCTGCGGCATCTGCGTGGTGTGGCTCGACGGCGCCCCGGCCAAGGCCTGCCAAGTCCCCCTCGCCGAGGCCGCGGGTCGCGCCGTCACCACCCTGGAGGGGCTGGGAAGCGAGCACCCGGTGGTGCGGGCGTGGATCGCCGAACAGGTGCCCCAGTGCGGCTATTGCCAGGGCGGGCAGATCATGACGGCCGCGGCGTTGCTGGCCCGCGACCCCCGGCCGTCGCCCCAGGAAGCGGCGGCGGCCCTGGACGAGGTGTTGTGCCGCTGCGGCACCTACCACCGCATCCGCCGGGCCTTCGCGCGGGCGGCGCAGGGCGACCTGCCCCCCGCCCCCGGGATGACTCCTCCGCCCGCGCCTCCCGGAACGCGGCACTTCGCCCTCAACGATTTCGTGCGCCTGGGCACCGACGGGACGTTCACCGTGGTGGTCAACCATTCGGAGATGGGCCAGGGCGCCCTCACGGGCCTCGCCCTGCTGGTAGCCGAGGAGCTGGGCGTTGCGCCCTCCGCCTTGCGCACCGAGTTCGCTCCGGCGGAGGCCCGGTACAAGAACCCCATGTGGAACGTGCAACTGACGGGCGGCTCCAGCAGTATCCGGGGCGAGTGGGAACGGTTGCGGCGGGCCGGGGCGGAGGCGCGGGAGAAGCTCCTCGCCGCGGCGGCGAAGCGCTGGCGGGTCAATGCCCGGGAATGCCGGCTTTATGACGATGGAATCACCCACGAACCCACGGGCCGAAGCCTCCCCCTCGGCGAGCTGGCGGAAGCCGCGGCGCAAGAACGGCCGCCCGCGCGCATCAGGCTCAAGCCCCCTTCCGCGTTCCGTTTTATCGGCCGCCCGGCGCCCCGGCTGGACATTCCGGACATGGTGGCCGGTCGCACCGTCTACGGCATCGACGTGGAAGTGCCGGGCAGGCTCGTGGCCGTGGTAGCGCGCCCGCCCGAATTCGGCGGGCGGCTGAAGCGGGTGGATCCGTCCCGAGCGCTGGCGGTACCGGGCGTCGTGCGCGTGCTGGAGATCGGCAATGGCGTGGCGGTGGTGGCGGAGACGTTCCTCCAGGCCTTGCAGGGGCGCGAGGCCTTGGACATCGAGTGGGCGCCGGGTCCCCACGGGGCGCTCTCGAACGACGGCATCGAGGCGGCGCTGGAAGAAGCCCTCGCCCGGCCGGGAAAGGTGGTCCTCGCCCGCGGCCGCCCCAAGAGGGTGCTGACCCGGGCCGAGCGGGTGCTGGAGGCCATCTACGCGACCCCGTATCTCGCCCACGGGACGCTGGAGCCGATGAATTGCACCGCTCACGTCCACGGGGACGGCTGCGACGTCTGGGTCGGCACCCAGAGCCAGGAAGACGCCCAGAAGGCCGCGGCGCAGGCGGCGGGACTACCCCGGTCCCGGGTGCGGGTGCACACCGCCTTCCTGGGCGGCGGCTTCGGCCGGCGGCTGGAAACCGACTTCGTCGCAGAAGCCGTAGAGCTTTCGAAGGCGATGGGCACCCCCGTGCAGGTCCTCTGGACCCGGGCCGACGACCTGCGGCACGACGCCTATCGCCCGGCGCACCGGGCCAGGCTGCAAGCGGCCCTGGACCGGAAAGGGTGGCCCGAAGCCCTCTTCGTGCGGGTCGCGGGCCCGGAGCTGGCCCTGGACATGGTGGAGGTGCCCTACGCTATCCCCCACTACCGGGAGGAGCATGCGGAAGTGGCGTCGCCGGTGCCCACCGGCGCGTGGCGGGCCGTGGGGGCGTCGCAAAACGGCTTCGTAGTAGAGGGCTTCATCGACGAGCTGGCCCACGCCGGCGGCCACGACCCGTTCGAATTCCGCCGCACCCTCCTCGCTTCTCACCCGCGCCACCGGGCGGTGCTGGAGCGGGCCGCGGCCCTGGCCGGCTGGGGCACGCCCCTGCCGCCCGGCCGGGGACGGGGCATCGCTACCTACGCTTCCTTCGGCGCCTGGGTCGCCCTGGTGGCGGAAGCGGCGGTAAACGAAGCGGGGAAGATCCAGGTCGAGCGTGTCACGAGCGTGATCGACTGCGGCCTAGCGGTCAACCCGGACAGCGTGCTGGCCCAAGTGGAAGGCGGAATCGCCATGGGCCTTTCGGCGACCCTCAAGGAGGAGGTGCGCATCGAAGGCGGCCGGGTGACCCAGGCCACATTCCGCGACTACCCCATCCTCACGTTTTCGGAAATGCCCGAGCTGGAGGTGGAGATCGCGGAAAGCCGCGAGCCGCCGGGTGGGGTGGGCGAGCCGGCGGTGCCAGTCGTGGCGCCCGCGGTGGCCAACGCGGTGTTCGCGGCCACCGGTCTACGGCTGCGGCGGTTGCCGTTGCGGCTGCCGGGGGGGCGGCCTTTCGCTCCGGGAGGTTTCAACCCCATGAAATGTGCATAACCAAGACCGTTTCCCGGACAGGGGGGAAGCCGAGCGATGCTCTGGATCAAGGCGTTTCACATCGTCTTCATGGTGACCTGGTTCGCCGGGTTGTTTTATCTGCCGCGGCTTTTCGTCTACCACGCCATGGCGGAGGACCCGGTGAGCCAGGAGCGCTTCCAGGTGATGGAGCGCAAGCTCTATTACGGCATCATGACCCCGGGCGCCGTGCTCACCCTCGCCCTGGGCCTGTGGCTGTGGCTCGGTTACGGCTTTTCCGGCGGATGGCTGCACGCGAAGCTCGCGCTGGTGGCGGTCCTGGTGGGCTACCACCTGTGGTGCGGCAAGCTCTTGCGGGATTTCCGGCAACAGCGCAACACCCGAAGCCACGTCTGGTACCGCTGGTTCAACGAGTTCCCGGTGCTGATCCTCGTCGCGGTGGTGATCCTCGTGGTGGTCAAGCCGTTCTGAACCGCCCCTTCCGGCCCCGCCCGCGTCTCCCACTTTGCCGCCCACCCTCGACCGGCGCCCGGAAGGATCCAAAGGCTTCTCCAGACTACTTGGGGCGGCAAATGACGCCCGCCCCGGTGCACCGGTCGGCGCCCCCTGCCCGTTCGGGAAAAATTTTCAAAACGCGGTGGAATACGCGCCCGGCAATGACTGTTTGCTATTGACGTAACACCCCACAACCCATCAAGGAGTCGACACGATGAAACGGCATGCTTTGGCGGCAAGCTTTCTTTTTCTCACCGGCAGCGCCTTCGCGGGACCCGCGCTGGAGGACGCAAACGTTCACTTCCGGGCCATCGCCTCCGGCGACCTCGCCTTGTTGATGAGAGGCTACGCTGACAACGCCCGGCTCAACTGGGTGGGCGGTCCCCTCGATGGCACCTATGACGGCGTCCAGAGCATCCGCGCCGTATGGGAAAAGTTCACCCAAGCCCAGGGGCCGCTCAAGCTGACCGTCGACAGGGTGGAGGAGTCCGCCAATCCCAAGGGCGCTACCGTCACGGCCAACGTCCAGTTTGATGGCAAGCAGCCGATCAAGGTCCGCTACGTGCTGACCTACCGAGAGGGTCGCCTGGTGAGCGAGACCTGGCAGATCGACCCCAAGCTCTCCCTGGCCGGCTACTGAGCCCCTCAATGTGACTTGTCCAGGAAAGCTCAGGCGGCGCCGGAAGATCGCTCACATCCCATCGACCTCGAGAGCTTTTGAGTCTCGAAAGATGAACGCATCGCCAAGGTTCGATCGTTTCATCCGCCGCCTGGGCCTCCCGGGGGCTGCGCTCGTAACGCTCGCCCTCGCCGCGGTGGGGGCTGCCGCGCAGGAGCGGCACGAACATCCGCCGGGCACAAGCCAGGCGCCGTCCCCGTTCATCGCCAGCACCGCTTTACCGTTCTCCACGCTGGCCGCGCAAGCCTTGGCGATCATGCACGAGGGGATGGCAAAGGCGCCGGTGAACGGCGATCCGGATCACGATTTCGTCACCATGATGATCCCCCACCACCAGGGCGCCATCGACATGGCGAAGGCGCTCCTCCTTTATACCAAGGATCCGGAGCTGCGCAATCTGGCGCTTGCCATCATCACCGAGCAGCAGAACGAGATCCGGCTGATGCAAGGCTGGCTCGCGCGGCACGCTGCGCGGAATCCCGGCGCCGCCCAAGAGACGGAATCCACATCCCAAACTCGCTGAGAAGGAACTCGACATGAAACGACGCTTGCTCGCCCTCGCGCTGGCCTTCGGCAGTTCGGTCGCGCTGGCCGCGCCTTCACCTACCGACCGCGTCTACACCGCCGACCAGAACACCAACACGGTGTCGGTGATCGATCCTTCGTCCAACACGTTGCTGGGCCAGATCCGGCTGGGCAACGCCCGCCCCGACGTGCTCTCGCCGCTCTACAAGGGCGAAATCAACGTGCACGGCCTGGGGTTTTCGCCGGATCACAAGACGCTGATCGCGATTTCCAACGGCTCCAATTCGGTCGCCTTCATCGACACCGCCACCAATCGGGTGAAAGGCATCGCCTACATCGGCCGCTCGCCCCACGAAGGGTTCTTCACCCCCGATGGCAAGGAAGTGTGGGCGGTGGTGCGCGGCGAGAGCCACATTTCCGTGATCGATCCCAACACCTTCAAGGAAGTCGCGCGCATCGAAACGGCGCCCGGGCCGGGCATGGTGCTTTTTCATCCCACCCGCAACCTCGCCTTCGTCGTGCACAGCTTCACCCCCGAGGTCCACGTGATCGACGTGGCCGCCCGCCAGGTGATCAAGCGCATCCCCGTGGCGAGCCCCTTCTCTCCCTTCTTGCAGTTCACCCCTGACTACAAGGAGGTGTGGATGACGCACAAGGACGTGGGCAAGGTGACCCGCATCGACACCGAAACCCTCGAAGTGAAGGGCGTATTCGACACCGGCTTCATCGCCAACCACCTGGGTTTCGCCAAGACCGCGCGCGGCACGCTCGCCTATGTCACCATCGGCGGCGAGAACGCGGTGAAGGTCTACACCACCGATGCCGCGCCGAAGTTGCTGGCCACCATCCCGGTGGGCGCGCTGCCGCACGGCATCTGGCCTTCCGACGATGGCACGCGCATGTACGTGGGGCTGGAAAACGGCGATGCGGTGGACGTGATCGACACCGCCACCGACCGGGTGATCGCTCGCATCCCGGTCGGGCAGGCCCCGCAGGCGCTGGTCTACGTGTCGAACGCCGTGCCCAGCGGCACGGGCACGGCCAACCTCGTCCCGCGCGCCAATGGCGAGCCGATCAACATCCCGCTCAAGGCCGCAAAGGGCGAAGCGCGCGGCTTCGTCGTGGCGCGCAACCTGGGGCTGGTGGACGCCTTGGAAGTGTTCCTCTTCAAACTCAAGCCCCAGACGGTCTACCACGTCTATGTGAGCGGGCAACGGGCGCCGATCGCCAGCTTCAAGACCAATCCCGCCGGCGCGGCCAACGGCACGGTGATCGGACCGCTGCGCGAAGCAGTGGCCACCTTGTCGTCGAAGACCGCCTCTGCTGCCCGGATCCTGGTGGTGGAAGGCGAGGGACCCCCTGCCGAGTCCCCAGCGGTTCTGACCAGCACGCCGTAAGGGATGAAGCGAGCCAGCCTCCTGGGCCCGTGAAACGTAAGGCATTGAAAAAATCCACGATAGACGCTGGGCGCCGTTCGGAAAGGGGAATGATCCGCCAGCCGGGCTTGGAATATTCTCGCCAGGCGGCGCCTCTTATACCGGCGGGGCCACGAATACCGCTTCATGGAATCCATTGGGCGTTGGGATGGGTGCGCTGCGTTGACGCAAGCGTTGCGCTGGTTCGCTCCGCGGGGCCGGCGCACCGCCCTGCGCCGCCCTCCGGCGAGGCCGGGGCATGAGCCCGGGCTTCGGCCCCTTCAGGATCCACACCAGACCAGCACCCACCCCCGAGGAGAAGCCAGGATGGACTACCGCCTCGCGGCGTTTCTCGCGCTGCTGACCCTTTCAATGCCCGGCTACAGCGCGACCGAAAAAGGCTCGATCAAATCCGGTCCCGTAGAAGTGCCGATTGAAATCGCGCGTCCCTCGGGCAAGGGACCGTTTCCGCCGGTACTCTACATCCACGCCAAGCGCGGCTTCGACGACGTGGACCGGGCCCACATGGAGGAGCTGGCGGCCCAGGGATTCTTGGTCCTGGGGCTGGACTGGCAGAGCGGACACTTCATTGAACGCTGGCCCGACCGCCATTATCCGGAGACCGAGCCTGACGTGGAAGCGGCCCTGGACGCGCTGCTCAAGCACCCGGACGCCTGCCCGATTCCCGCCGGTGTGGTGGGAGTGTCCCGCGGCGGGTACTATGCCATCCGCTTGGCGGCAAAACGAGGCAAGGACCTGGCCGCCATCGCCACCTATTACGGCCACTTCCAGAACCCCAACGCGCCGGAAGCGCAGCAGCTGTTCTCCATTGCGCCGGAAGTGCTTTCCCTGACGGTACCCCTGCTGCAGATCATCGGCGACATGGACTTCGAGCTGCGCCGCATCAACAACGGCCGCGCCTTCTACGCCCTGGTGGAGAAAGGCGCCACGGTCGAACTGCAGGTCTACCCCATGGCGCGGCGCGCCTTCGATTTCAGAAACGACGCCACGCCGGAGGAGAAGATCGCCGCCAAGCACGCGCGCGCCAAAGTCAAGCGCTGGCTATACCAGCACATGAAGCTCGGGCCTGATGGACGGTGCCCTTGACTGCCTCGCGTCCCGGCCCCTGAAAGTCCAGAGAAAGAGGGATGATGGCGGCAGCCGGGCGTGGAATATTTTGGGCGGGCGGCGCCTCTATAACGGCGTGGCAAGAAGCAACGCTTGAGTGGATTTCTCTTCCGAATGGGTGCGCTGGAACCGCCGACGCAAGCTTTGAGCCGGCCCGCGCTGGAGGCCGGTTCACCGCTCTGCGCCGTCCGCCGGCGAGGCCGAGGCGTGAGCCTGGGCACGAGCCCCTCAAAGGTCCGCGGCGGCCGGGGGTCTGCCCGCTGGAACACGCCACAGGGGGACGAGAGGGCGCTGCAGTCTCGATTCAACCGATTGAGTCTCAAAGCAAAGGCGGAGATATTCGAGCGATGTTCGGTTCCCGGGAGCGCCTTTATAACAGCTGGGTTCGAGACCACTACCGCTTCCTGTTCCGAAGCGCATGGGCCCTTACCGGGAGCCGCGCGATCGCGGAAGAGGTGGTGCAAGACTGCTTCGAGCTGGCCTGGCGCCACATGGACCAGTTGCGCGACCGGCGGCTCGCCAAGGCCTGGTTGTTCCAAATCCTGCGCCGCGAGGCCCTGCGCTGCCGCGCGGAAAACCACGAACTCTATGACGAGGAACAGGATCAGCGCTCGGATCCGGATAGCGCGGCGGCATTGGAGCAGCGGCTGGACATTCTTCGTGCGCTGCAAAAACTGTCCCCGATCCATCGGGAAGTTCTCACGCTCTTTTACTTCGAGGATATGGCCATCGCAGAGATGGCCGTTGCGCTTGAGGTGGCCCCTGGCACGGTCCTGTCGCGGCTCGACCGCGCCCGCAAGGCCTTGCGTCAGGCGTTGGACGCCTCCGGCGCCAGCGCTCGCACGGCATGCGAGAGCGCGTCCGAAACGGCGGAGATCCTGGCGCTGCGCCGCAGCGGCGCCAACGTGGCCGCTCAGGACAAATGAGCTTTTTCGAACCCCGATTCCAGCACCATGACCGCCGAACACCCCGACCCGTCTGCCCGGCAAGTGCCGTGGACCCGTTTCGACTTCCTCATGGCTGCGTCGCTCAAGGACGCCACCGGCGCGCCTGAAGCCCCCTTGAGCCTGTACAAGCCTGTCCCTTGGCGCCGTACGGCGGCGGCCCTGACCGGTGCCGTGCTCTCGCTGGGCCTCGGTGTGTGGTTTTTCTTCGCCTGGGTTTACCCCCCGCAACTGGTGCGCGAGGCCATGGTCCACGAGCACCGGGAGGCGACGCTGCGCGGCGACTTCCAGAAGAACAAGCTTCCGATGCTGCACGCGATGGGCCTGCGCGAAGGTGCATCGCTGCCGGGGCTCGTCCAGCTGCAGCGCCCTTGCGAGATCGCCGGCAGGAAGGCCTATCACCTCACCACTTTCATCGAGAAGGGCGGAGGCATGGTCACCATCCTCGCCTTCGAGCAGCCCGTCCCCGGTGCCCCTTCGGGACACGGCGTCTGGATGGGGCGATACTGGCGATTTGTGGAAGGCGTGCCGGGCAGGACGATCCTGATGCTGGCCGACAACCCGAAGGTGCTCACCGAGACCGAGCGTTTCTTGAAGAAGGGGTAACCGACCGTTTTCACCCCCCACGACCCACCTGACGACATGAGGAGGAAACGATGAACGAAATCATCAATCTACGCCGCCGCCAATTGCTCGCCGGCAGCGCCGGAACCTTGGCTGCCGGCTTGGCCGGCTCCGCCGTTGGAATCGCCGGCTGGAGTCCCCGGGCGTGGTCCGCCGAGCCGGCGAAGCCCAAACCGCTGCCCGACTACGTCGCCTGGAAGGACGCCCAGAGCCTGATCGTCCACAGCGCGACCACCATCGAGACCAAGCGCAGCGCGTTCGGCACCAGCGTCATCACGCCGGCCGAGCAGCTGTTCATCCGCAACAACCTGCCGGCACCGGATGCGTCCTTCGTCGCCGATCGCAACGGCTGGCAGCTCGCCGTGGAAGGCGTCAAGAACCCGCGCAAGCTGACCGTCGCCGAGCTGAAGACCATGGGCCTGGAGACGGTCGCGATGGTATTGCAATGCTCCGGCAACGGCCGCGGCTTTTTCCCCCATAAGCCGAGCGGCACGCCCTGGACCGTGGGGGCCGCGGGCTGCGTGATCTGGAGCGGGGTGCCCGTGCGAGCGGTCGTAGAGGCCTTGGGGGGCGTCGCCGAGGGGATGCGGTTCATGACCGGCACGGGGGGCGAAAAACTGCCCGAGGGGGTCGATCCGAAAGGCCTGGTGGTGGAACGCTCGGTCCCGCTCAAAGCCATGGAAGACGCCCTGCTCGCCTGGGAGATGAACGGCGAGCCCATTCCGCTCGCCCATGGGGGCCCCTTGCGCCTCATCGTGCCGGGCTACACGGGCGTGAACAACGTCAAGTACATCAAGCGGCTCGCCTTCACGCGGGACGAGACCGAGGCCAAGATCCAGAAAACCGGCTACCGCATCTCCCCCATCGGGGTGAAGAGCGACCCGAGCCACCCCTCGGTGTGGGAGATGAACGTCAAGTCCTGGGTCAATTACCCCAACCCCGACAGCGGCCCAGTGCCCGCCGGCGGGTTGCAGATCCATGGGGTGGCCCTCGGCGGAGTTAACGCCGTCAAGCGCGTGGAAGTGTCGCTGGATGGCGGCAAAACCTGGAAGGAAGCGAAGCTTGTCGGCCCAGATCTAGGGCGGTACGCGTGGCGCCAGTTTGTGTTTCCGGTGAAACTCAAGCCCGGCACCTACACGATCGCAAGCCGCGCCATCGACGTCGAAGGCAACGTGCAGCCCGAGAATCGGCTCGAAAACGATCACGGCTACATCAACAACAGCTGGCGCGACCACGCGGTACAGCTCACCGTTGCCTGAAAGGGCCTCTGCGCAGCGCTCGCGCGCGAGCGCTGCGCTTTTTCCACTCTTTTCTCTTTTTGTGATCCACCCAGACCCCATGAAAAGCCCCCTTGCGTTCAGAAAACGCTTTTTTCTCGCGGCCGCGGAATCCGCCTGCGCGCTCGCGCTGCTCACGGCTGCCGCCCCTGCCGGCGCGAACGGCAACGACCCGAAGCTGCAAGCCAAGATGGCCCTCGGCAAGAAAGTCTTTACCCAGCTCGCCCAGCCCCCGTGCGCCGTCTGCCACACGCTCAAGGACGCGGGCTCCAGCGCCGAGATCGGTCCCAAGCTGGACGAGCTCAAGCCCGACGCCCAGCGGGTGGCGACCGCCGTCCGAAACGGGTTGGGCATCATGCCAGCGTATGGGGGTGTGCTGACGGAGGAGCAGATCGAGGCGCTGGCCGACTACGTCGCGCGCGCGAGCGGCGCTTCGAAGTAAGCCAGCTTTGCCCGGGAGCGCGAGCGTTCGATGGAGGCTTAGGCGGCTTTTTGCGCGTCGTTAAGGCCAAAGGAAAGGCCGCGCAGCCGCGAGGCACTGGAAGCCGGGCTCCCTGGCCAGGCGCCGGAGGGAAAGCCATGCCCCGCCTTGAACCATCGCCCGATTCGCTCGTCCCGCAGCCGGCGGGCGGCCTCTTCATTTTGGTTCGCGGCGTGGGCGAGATCGCTTCCGCGGTGGCCCACGCCCTCTTCCGCGCCGGTTTCGCCGTGGCCATGCACGAGGCGTCGGCCCCCACCTCGTGCAGGCGCCGCATGTCGTTCGTCGACGCGTTCTTCGACGGGACTGCCCGGCTGGAGGAGGTGCTTGCGTGGCGGGTCGGCACCCTCGCGCAGTTGAACCGCTTGCTGGACGGTCGGGCAGCGGTTCCCTTATTGACGCTGGACTTCGATACCGTCTTGGCAGCACGGCGGCCGGGCGTTTTGGTGGATGCCCGCACGCGCAAGCGCGCGCCCTCCGAGCCGCAGCGGGGAATCGCCCCCCTGTCCATCGGCATCGGCCCCGGCTTTGTGGCGGGCGCGACGGTGGATGTGGTCATCGAAAGCGCCTGGGGGAACCGCCTCGGGGACATCCTCTGGCAGGGTTCGGCCCAGCCTTACGTAGGGGAACCCCAACGCGTGGGCGGCTACGGCCGTGAACGCTTCGTGTATACCCCGCACGGCGGCCTGTTCCGCTCTCCTTGCCAAATGGGCGACCTCGTGCAGGCCGGCGACGTCATCGGCCACGTCGACGGCACCGTCCTTCGAGCGCCCCTGACCGGACACTTGCGGGGACTCACCCGCAGCGGTGTTCCCGTGCAGGCCGGCGCCAAGGTGATCGAAGTGATTCCGGCGGGGGTCGAAGTGCAGATGTCGGGGCTGGGATGGCGGCCCAAACGCATCGCAGAAGGCGTGCTCCAAGCGATCGAATGGGTTCATCTCCCCCGTGCAGCCTGCACCGGCCCGGACATGGACAGAGCGGTCACCGCGACCGCTGCGCCCACCAGCACCGGACCAAAGGGTTGGTCCAGCGCCAGGGCCAACGAGAAACCGACCACGTAGAGGGCAGCGCCCGACAGGACCGCGCCGAAGAGCCCGGTCCTCCAATTCGGTGCGAATCGATACGCCATCACCGATGGCGTGTAAAGGAGCGCGAACGTGGCCATGACGCCGATGCTGGCGGTCGCGAGCGCGATGACGACCGCCGCCAGCAGATCGAAAGCCAGTCGCAACCGTCGCACCGGCGCGCCGCTCGCCTCCAGGAATCCCGGCAGGAGCCACTCCAGGAGCAGCGGTCGCGAAAGCTTGGCGAGTGCGCCAAAGGCAACCGCGGCCGCCGCCACGCCCACCCCCAAGTGGACCGCGCCGGTGAAGTAGAGCTGACCGTCCAAGAGGGCCCGCCCGAGCGGCTCGGCGAGGGGCAGGTTGGCGGCGAGCAGCAGAGCGCCGCTCCAGCCGAAGAGGAGCAGCAAGATCCAGCCCGTGGCGCCTCTTCGCGCGAGGCGTCCCTTGGCCGCGGCGGCCGCGAGGGTGGCCGCGGCGGCACCCATCATGACAGGGGCATTGAGCGCCGCAGCCGCTAGCGCCCCGAAGGCCGAGACCTGGGCCAGCGCCAGGGCCGCGATCCACTCCTCGCGCAGCAGCAGGTACATCCCGACGGCAGGAAGGCACAGGGCGTACGCAAAGCCGGTGGCGAAGGGAAGCTGGAACAGGGGATCGAAAAGGGCATCCACTCAGCCGATCTCCACGATGCGATGGCACACCCGATCCAGGAAATCACGCTCGTGGCTCACCAGCAGCACGGCGCGATCAGGGCCGAGAGACCGAAGCGCCTCCGCCAGCGCCGTCTCGGCCGGAGGATCCAGGTTGTTGGTGGGCTCGTCCAGCAGCACCAGATCCGCCGGCGCCGCCAGGCAGGCCCATACCTGGAAGAACTGGCGCTGGCCGCCGCTCAGGATATCCAGGCGGGCTCGCAGCAGGGGCTGCAGGAAAGCGGGGAGGCTCTCCTGGTCGGCGCCGGTCAGTTCGAGCAGGTCCCGGGCCGAGACGGGAAGCCCCGCCACCGGTGCGCCGTGCTGGCGATGGTAGGCGATGCGGGCGCCCGCGGCCTTGACGATGCGGCCGGCGAAAATCCGCGCGAGGCCCGCCACGGCGTTGAGCAGGGTGCTCTTGCCCGAACCGTTCCTGCCCCAAAGCCCCACCACCTCGCCCCGGGCTACCCGCAGGGAGACGGGGCCGACCACGGGCGCGCCGTAGCCGGCCTCCAGGTCCAGGAGCTCGAGGAGCACCTCGCCCTTTACGCCCGCCTTTGCGGGCGTGGGGGGCGCGGAGCCGAACGGCGCGTCAATGATGGGCCCTCATGCCGCAATGGGTGTTAATGGACAATCCTCGGCAGTCCTGGCGCAGCCGCTTTTCGCACGCTTCCATCTCCCGGCCGGAGGTCAGGCACTGGGCCGCCGCCTCGTGGGCGGCCGCCATCTTGAGATGCCTGTCCCGGAGGGCGGCCGTGTCCTCCGCCTCTCCCTTTGCCACTTTCATGCCGCAGCGGCGGCCCGCCGCAACGCCCTTGCACGCCTCTTCCAGCGTCCGGACGCATTCGGCGAGGGGCGCGCCCGCCCGCAGGCATTCGGCCGCGTCCCGGTGGGCCGCGGCCATCCTCTGGTGGCCGGCGATTTCCTCCTGCACCAGGTGCTGCCCGGCCCTGTCCTGGGCCGCCAGGGCGAAAGCCGCCGGGCAAGTGAGCAACCAAAAAGCAAACAGCAGGGGGGATCGCTTCACGATAACCTCCTTTCATCCGTTGTGGAATGCTTCGGGCTTCGCGCCTGGCGTCGTCCGGCCCACGTTCAAGGACGAAGGGGCGTCGGGCTCACCCGTCCGCGACGAGGCGGAAGCGGCCGCGAGCAGCCGCTCCAGGGTGTCGTCGAACAAGCCGAAGAGGTCCTTCGCCTTCTCCGAGCCGCCCACGGTATAGGGCAGCACCACCTGGGGAATCCCCGCCTGCCGGGCGAACCACTCTGCGGCCCTCGGGCTGTTGTAAGGCGCCCGGATCACCATCCTGGCCGGTTCGCGCTTGTGCGCCTCCAGCAGTTGGGCCAGGTGGCTCGCCGTGGGCTCGATGCCCGGCTTGGGTTCCAGCGCCCCCACCTGCTTGAGACCCAACCACGCGTTCAGATAGGGAAAGCCCTCGTGGTGCACGATGACGGGGGTGCCCCTGAGGGGCGCCCCTTGCGCCTCCCAGCGGCTCATCGCCTGCTGCCAACGGCCGGCGAAGTCCCGGTACCGGGATCGGTACCGGGCCCCGTGCTCCGGGTCCAGCTCGGCCAAGCGCTGGGCGAGGGCCTCCCCGACCTTGAGGATGTTGCGCGGGTCCAGGTGGATGTGGGGATTGCCCGCCGGGTGCTGATCCCCCAGGGAGCGGTCCAAGGTGGCCGGCACTTCCAACAGGGTCACGTAGCGGGACGCCTCGAAATAGCCGGGCTTCCCCGGCTGCACCTTGGAATTGCCCGCCTCGGCGAAGAGGATGGGCAGCCAACCGATCTCCAGGTCGGCGCCGGTGCATACCGCGAGATCGGCCCGGCGAAACGCCGCCAGGAGGCTGGGCTTGGCCTGGATGCGGTGCACGTCCTGGAACGCGGTGGTGGCGTTGTACACCACGGCCTTGTCGCCGGCGAGCGCTTGCACGAGTGCGCCCCATTCCGGCTCGCAGGCGAAGACCTGGAGCGCCGCCTGGGCCGGGGCGAGGGGAAAGGCCATGCCGGCGCCCATCAGCAGCAGCCCCACAATCCATCGAAGCCATGCATGCATCATAGGTCGGCTCCTAGAACTTGTGGGCGCCGTGGGCGCCCAGGACCAGGATGTACTGGAGGAAGAACTGGTCGTCCAGCTCCCCCTGCCGAGACTTGTCCCGGGCATACTGAAGCCGTACCCGGCTGAACTCGGTGGGGGACCAGTCGATCATGGCGGTGTAAAGCTCGGGGTTGTAGGGACCTAGGATCGGGAAGTCGGCGGCGGTAAGCGTTCCGTTCAGCACTTGGCCGATGTTCACCCGGTCGTGCTCCAACCGGTCGTAGCGGACGCCCACCCGCCAGCGGGGCATGAACTGGTACACTGCCTGGGCATACCAGCCGTACTGGCGGGAGTCGTAGCGGTCTTCCAGATTGGCCCCGTCTACGTCGAAGGCCAGGGTGCCTTTCTCCTTGGACCGAAAGACTTCGGCCTGGAGCTTGAAATTGCGCTCCGTGGGGTTGCCCAGGGGCGCCCACTTCCACACGAAGTCGGCGATCCACAATTTGCTGCGGCCGGAAAAGGCGTTGGCGACTAGGCGGCCCGCCGAGTCCTCGTCCTCGTACACCCGCTCCTTGGGGGAGGTCTGGAGATAGGCGAGGCCCAAGCGCCAGTTATGGCTTGGCCCCAGGTCGCCCCCGATGCGGGCGAACGCGGTGCCCAGGGAGGCGCCGTTCTTGTTGCGCTCCGAACCGGGGAATTCCTCGCTGCGGGCCGCCTCGCCCCCCAGCTCCAGGAAAAAGGGCGTCGGCGCCAGCCACTTGAGCTGTACCCCGTCGTGGCCCAACTGTTTGCCCAGGAAAGCGCGATAGGGGAGCGGCGCGTCGATGAAGTCCCAGGCGTGCTGATGGATTTCGTTCTGGTAGCCGATGCCGGAGAAGAACCGGCCGCCCTTCAGGGTGAAACCCCGAGGCAGGGACAGGGTTTGAAAATACGCCTCCTCGATCTCCACCTCGTTCTCGGGGGTGTAGGCGGCGGTGAAAAAGCCGCGGAAGTACGGGTCCACGTTGGCGAAGAGGTTGAGTTCGGATTCCACCAGGCTGAAGCCCCGCTCGCCGGGCCCCACCTCGCCGCCGCTGGGGATGAAGCCGTTGATGCGATAGGTTTCGGGATCCTGCTTGAGGCTGGCGTAGCGGCCCTGGAGGATCAAGGAGGCGCCCGGATTGAAGGCGTTCTCGGCCCGGCGCTGGGTCACGGCGGCGGCCTGGCTCCGGGCCTGGGCCGCCTGTTCCTCGGCCTTTCCGGCCTTGGCCTCGGCCTCCTTGAGCCGCTCCTCCAGCGCCCGCAGGCGCGTTTCGTAGTCTTGCTTCATCCGCTCGATCTGGCGGCGGATCTCCTGGATGTCGGCGCTCGATTGGGCCAGGGCGGCAGGCGCGACGCCAAGCGCCAGCGCCACCGCCGCCGCGGCAGGTTTGAATCGGTACACGGCGAATCTCCCTGAAAAAAAGTTGACCGAGCCGGCGGAGCCGGCCGTTGCGTCAAGCGAGCCTCAGGGAGTCGGACGGGGGGGCGCGCTGGAGAAAAGGAACGTAAGGCGCGTGAACGAAAGCGTAGGAGAGAAGGGCCGGCGCCACGGCGGCCGGCGCGCAAGCCCCGGGCGGAGGCGCGTACCCCGGCGCCGCCGCTCCCAGGGGCGCATGGGCGCCGAACAGGTCGCAGTCGGCACGCTGGGGCTCGCCCGGGGCGCCCCCTTCCCCGTGGCCGTGGGCGTGCCCGTCGCCATGACGGGCATCCTCTTCGTGCCCGTGGAGCGGCATGTCCCCGAACAGGTGGCGGAGCCCGTGGGCGTAGCTGCCCACGGGCCCGACGGCCAGCAGCAGGGCGAGGAGGGGAAGGAGAAGGCGGAAAGCCATGGTCCGATCGGTTATGGGATCAGTCCTTCACCGGCTCGGCGTCGGTGAGCCGGTAAAAAATGCCCATGGGATCGTTCTTGAGCACGGCGAAGCGGCCGGAGAGCACCACCGGCTCGTAGGTGAACTTGACCGGCACTTTGGATTTCACTTCCACCACCGAGTCCGGCCCGGCCGGCAAGCAGAAGGGGCAGGTGGGCGGCAGCGAGCTCAGGATGAAATGGGTCTGCTTCTCGCCGGCGGAAAGGGGCAGCATGAAGCCCTGCAGCTTCACCTCCTTCTTATCCAGGACGAGGATATTGTCGGAGAACTGGGGCACCATCTTGCCCTTGTCCTTCACCATCTCCACTTGCTTGAGGGTGCGCCAGGACACCACGCCCTGAAGCTCGGGAAGCGGTTTTGGATTCAGCGCCTCCGGCGGCACCGGGGGCGAAAACGGGTCTTCCTTAGGCGTCTGCGCCAGGACGGCGACCGAGGCCAGGGAGAGCGCAGCCGCCAGCGTCATGCCGAATCGTCTTGCCATGGATTAACCCTCCGCCAGTACGCGGGCGATATCGGTGCGATAGGCGCGCCACGCCGGAAGCAGCGCGGCGGCGAGCCCCACCCCCAGGGCCAGGGCGATCAGCCAGAGTTCCCCGGGCACCAGGGTGAATCCGGTGATGTCCGCCTGGCGCGCCGCCCGCAGCCAGGCGCCGAGCCCCTCCGCCCCCAGGTGGCCGAGGGCGAGCCCCAGCAGCCCGCCCAGGCCCGTGAGCAGCATCCCCTCCAAGAGGAGCAGCCCGAACAGGCGCCCGGGCCCCGCCCCCAGGGTGCGCATGATGGCGAGATCGTAGCGCCGCTCCTCCAGGGCGTTGTACAGGGCGATGAACACGCCGAGCCCGGCGCCGGCGATCAGCACCAAGGCGAAGGCCCGCAACACGTCGGCGCCCACCCCCAGGAGCTGGAACAGGCGCGCCGTCTCGAAGGCGGGGGAGGCCGCCTGCAGGGCGCTCTGGCTGTTCACCCAGCGGGGAAAGGTGACCGCCGCCAGGGGCGAAGCGTACTGGATGAGGAGCGCCGTCAGCTCCTTGCCCGCGTCCCAGTCGGGCGTGCCATCGGGCAGCAGGGGAACCTCCGCGCCTTCATGGGCGTGCACGTCCCACACGCTCTCCACGGCCGTCAAGATCAGCCGGTCCAGCACGGTGCCGGTGGGCGCCAGGATCCCCACCACGTCGTAGGGATGCTCGTGGTGCTCTTCCCCCGCTTCGGCGATGCCATGGACCCCGGAGAACGTGTCCCCCGCCTGGAGCCCGGTGGCGCGGACCACTTCCGCCCCCAGCACCGCCTCCAGGGGATCGAGCCACAGCTCGCCCTGGACGATGCGTCCTCCATAATGCTCCACCAGGTCATGGGTCGTGCCCACGATGCGGAAGCCCCGGTAGTTGTCTCCCAGGGCGAGGGGGATCGCCTTCCTGACCGCCGGGTTGGCTTCGACGGCGCGGGCATCTTTCAAGGGGATGTTGCCGGTGGGCACGTCCAGGTGATAGACGGTGGAGAGCACGAGCTGCAGGGGGCTGCCCTTCGCCCCCACCACCAGGTCGATGCCCTCCGCGTCCTGCAGCATGCGCCGCTCCAACTGCTCGGTCACCAACATGAGCACGGTGATGGAGGCGACGCCCAGGGCGAGCAGCAGCAGGTTGAGGGCCGTGGCCAGCTTGCGGCTGGCCAGATAAGCGAAGCTGATCTTGAGCACGCTCACGCTTGTTCCTCCAACCGGTATTCCTTGCCGATGCGGCTGCGCACCCGCTGGTCGTGGGTGGCGACCACCAGGGTGGCGCCGCAAGCGGCCGCCTGGGACTCGAGCAGGTCGATCACCTGGGCGCAATGGGCGTCGTCCAGGTGGGCGGTGGGCTCATCGGCGAGCAGCAACCGGGGCCGGTTCACCACCGCCCGGGCGATGGCGGCCCGCTGGGCCTGGCCCTGGGACAGCTCCGGCGGTTTGGCGTCCGCCCATGCTTCGATGGACAGGGTGCGCAGGATCTCCCGCACCCGCGCCTCGTCCCGGGGCAGCCCCGCCAGGTACTGGGCCAGCCGCAGGTTGTCCAGGACCGAGAGGCTTGCCACCAGGTGCAGCCGCTGGGGCACGAGCCCCACGTGCCGGCCACGGAAGCGATCCAGCGCCGTCCCGGACAGCTCGTCGAGGGCGCAGCCGTTCACCTTCACCCGGCCTTGCGTGGGCCGCAGAATGCCCGCCAGGATGTGGAGCAAGGTGGTCTTGCCGCTGCCGGAGGCCCCGGTGAGCAGCCAGTGTTCCCCGGGGGCGGCCTTCCATTCGGGGATCGAGAGCACCAGGGCGTCGCCGTAGCGGTGCTTCAGATTCTCGATCTCGAACATCCGTCTTCGTGGGCGGGTTCCTTTAAGCGACCCGGCTCGCCCGGGCGGCGGGCGTCCAGCGGTCCAAGGAGCGGCCGAGGGCCCGGGCGATGGCGTCCAGGCTGTCCACCAGATCCTTCAACTCCTGGGGAGTCAAGGCCTGGTCGGCGTCGCACCACGCCTCGCAGGGATTGGGATGCGACTCGATCAGTAGCCCGTCGGCGCCCGCCGCCACCGCCGCCCGGGCGAGCGCCGGCACCATCCAGGCCTTGCCGCCGGCGTGGGACGGGTCCACGATCACCGGCAGATGGGTCTCCTTCTTGAGCACCGGGATAGCGGTCACGTCCAGCACGTTGCGGTAGGCGGTCTCGAAGGTGCGGATGCCCCGCTCGCAGAAGATGATGTCGTGGTTGCCACCGGCGGCGATGTACTCCGCCGCCATGAGCCACTCGGTGATGGTGGCGGACAGCCCCCGCTTCAGGATGACCGGTTTCTTCACCCGCCCGACCTCCTTGAGCAGGTCAAAGTTCTGCATGTTGCGGGTGCCGATCTGGATCACGTCCACGTCGAAGGCGAGGAAGGTGTCCAGCATGCGCACGTCCATGAGCTCCGTGACGATGGGCAGCCCGTAGGCGTCCCCCGCCTCCCGCAGCATTCTGAGGCCGTCGATCCCCAGCCCCTGGAAGGCGTAGGGGCTGGTGCGGGGCTTGAAGGCGCCGCCCCGCATCAGCCGGCAACCCGCTTCCGCCACCCCCTTGGCGGCAAGGCACATCTGCTCCGGCGTCTCCACTGAGCAGGGGCCGCCGATCACCTGGACCGCGCCGCCGCCGATGGGCACGCCCCTCGCCTGGACGACGGTGTCCTCCCGGTGCCACTCCCGGGCCACGATCTTGTAGGGCTTGAGCACGTGGATCGCCTGCTCCACGCCGGGCATGCTCTCGAACATCTCTTCGGTGAGCTTGCGCTCGTCGCCGATGGCGCCGATCACCGTGCGCTCGGTGCCGCGGGAAATGTTCACGCCCAGCCCCGCCTCCCGGATCTTGCGCACCACCGCCTCGACCTGGGCGTCCGAGGCGTCGTTGCCCATGATGATGATCATCGGTCTGGTCCTTTCATCGCCGTAATTGCCGGAAGCGCCGGCAAGCCGCGCCCGCAGGTTCAGTCGCCGTAGGTCCGCTCCCGCCGCTCGCGCCGCTCCTGAGCCTCGATGGACAGGGTCGCCGTAGGGCGGGCGAGCAGCCGGGCGATGCCGATAGGCTCGCCTGTGTCTTCGCAATAGCCGTAGGAGCCGTCCTCGATGCGCTTCAGCGCCGCGTCGATCTTGTGCAGGAGCTTGCGCTCCCGGTCCCGGGTGCGCAGCTCCAGGGTGTATTCCTCTTCCAGCGTGGCCCGGTCCGAGACGTCGGCCACCGCCTCCACCTTCTTCAACTGGGCGCTGGTGGCGTCCGCGTTGGCGAGGAGCTCCTCCCGCATGGAGAGCAGCCGCTGGCGGAAAAAGGCGAGCTGCGCCGGGCTCATGTACTCTTCGGGGGGCGCGTTGAGCAGTTCCTGCTCGCTCAGCAACGCCGCCTGGGCGTTCCTGTTCGTCGATTTGCGGGTCATGACGCACCTCCTTTCGAGCCGCGGCGGCGCGCGGCCCTCGTGCATTCGTGGCGATTACGTGTCTGCGCCATGCGAGTCTCCTGTCGTCCGTGGCCATGGGCAGGGCTGGGCGAAATCCCCGGTTTCCCCTTGAGCACCCCATTATCCCCTAGCCGACGACCCCACGTCCTCCGCGATGCACAATCCCGTGAGTACGGTGACCGGTATCAGGGTTCGCTCCACGTCCGTTCTCCGAGGCTTAATGATGCAGGCCGTGCAGCAGGTGGATGACACCAGCGCCACCGCCAACGCCTCCCCCACGGCGAGGCCCGCCTCGATCGCCTCGGGCAGCAGATTGAGCAGCGCCGCGCCCAGCAGGATACCCACCGAAAAGCTCACCAGCCTGGGCACCCAGCGTTCCAGCACCGCGAACGTGAGGGACGCCACAACAACGCTCAACACCCCGCCCGCCGCGCCGTGGCGAGGACATAGCGATCAGGACCGTCCACGGCCTATGCCCCGGAACCGACCGGTCTCATTCCTGGCCTCGGGCGGCCTGGCAAACGGCGCACGATCGGCAGAAGGTGCGGTTTGCCAGATGGGCCGCCATCAACACCCCCGATCCCGCGACGGTCAAGAGGATTTCTCCCGTTTCCCCGAGGCTCGCTTCCCCGGCAAAGGTGGCGATGAGCACCGCCGCCAGGCCGCCCGCTCCCAGCGCTGGCACCGATCGACGCCGGTGGCGCAGGAACCCGGGAACAAAAGCGCCCATCGCCAGCAGCACCAGCACCCCGCCGAGGGCCTGATGCACCCATTCGCCGGCCCAGAGCTCAACGCCCGCCACCGGTGCGAGGGCCACCGCCAGGGGCGTGGCCAGGCAGTGGAGCAGGCACAGGGCGGAAGTCCAGAGGCCGGCCCGATCCCAGGCCGGATGATAGGCGCGGGCGATCATCCGCCCTCCCTCACCCGCTCCAGGGACTGGGCGACGCTGGGCGCCTCCCCGGCCGCCACGTCCTGTCGCCGGCGCCGGTGGAAGGCCGTGAGGGTCACATTGGCCCGAGCGAGGACCGCGATGCGCGCCACGTACTCGCCGAGCCTGACCCCCGGCAGCGCCCACAGGGCCACCTCTCCGGTCAGGGCGTCCAGGTACGCCCGCGCCCCGCAACAGCCCAGGGACAAGGCCGCCCGCCCCGTGTTGAGCGCCTGGGGCACCACGGAGCAGGCGGGCCGTCCCAGGGCGGGCGGCGCGCCCCCTTCCACTTGCTCCACCGCCTCGGCGATCACCAGCCCTTGCCCGGCCTGGGCGAAAATCAGCACCACGTCGGGGTCCAGGGGCGTTTCGGCAAGGGGTGCGTAGAGAACGCGCCGAGAAGGGCGCTGCGCCACCGGGACCCGGGCGACATCCTCCTCCCGCAGGTAATCCAGCTCGGCCATGATCTTGAGGGCCGCTTCCAGCTCGGTCCTCTGGGTCGGGGGCGCGTCTGCCAGGTTGTGGGTATAAACCCCCACTGCACAGAGGGCGTGATCCGCAGCCGAGGTCACAAAGGCGCCTTTCGCCCCCTCCTGCCAGAAAACGCAGCCGGCGGGCACAGAAGGCCCGGAGTAAACGCCCACACCCGCGGGCGGCTCCTGGACCAGGCACACGGCGACGGGGGAAAAGGCGAGCTTCAGCGATTGCTCCAGCGTGCGCGCCGCATCGCGGTAATCCATAAGCCTTCTCCTTGGCAGGACGATCCCTCTTCCGGTCGCGTTATGCAACCGGATTGCATAAACTTTTCTCAGAGCGCCGACAGGGCCGGCCCCCTCGCCGCCCGCCGGCGCAGTCGCCTTCACTGACCGCCGGCGCAGCCGGCGCAGAGCCCTCGGATCGTGAGCTCCACCGCCTGGGAGCGGTAGCCGGGGGGCAGCGCCAGGGCGTAAGCCGTGCTGGTGTTTTCCAGGCAGAACACCGCGCCGCAGCGGTTGCATTTGAAGTGGGCGTGCCCGTCGCGATCCGCCTGGGCCTTGTAGCGCCACACCCGGTCGTCGCCGACGATCCGGTGGGCGAGTTCCTGGCCCACCAGCCATTCCAGGACCCGGTACACCGTCACCCGGTCCACCCGCACGCGGCCTTTGAGCGCCTCCTGCACCTGGTGATGGGTCAAAGGCCGACCCGCGGCAAGCAGCACGCCCAGCACCCGCACGCGCGCCGACGTGGCCCGCTGCGCGCGTTTCAGGATCAACGCCTCGGCGGCGGACTCCCAGCGACCGGGCGGCGATGCGCCCGCCGCGGCGCGACGCAAACGGGTCTGAACCATGGCTTTACTATACTGCACGCAGCCATTTTTCGCAACGCAGTTGCATGCAATCCGAGGGCGCTAGTCCCGAAGCCGCGACTGCTCCGTTCGACCGGCCGATGGCCTAGGCTTTAAAATACCGCTTCGTCCCGCTCGGCATCGAAGCACCCCTGGATCCGCATGCATCCTCTTGATCTCACTCAGTGGCGGCACGAACACGTGTTCGACCACGGCAACCGGGCCGGCGAGCGCAATACTTGGCGGGTGGTGGCGTTGACCAGCGCCATGATGGCGATCGAGATCGCGGCCGGGTGGCTCTTCAACTCTATGGCTTTGCTGGCCGATGGCTGGCACATGAGCACCCACGCCGTCGCCCTCGGCGTCTCGGGGATGGCGTACGTCCTCGCCCGCCGGCTCGCGCACGATGCGCGTTTCGCCTTCGGCACGTGGAAAATCGAGGTGCTGGCCGCCTTCGCCAGCGCAGTCTTCTTAGCCGTGGTCGCCCTTTACGTGGCGGCGGAGTCGGCGACCCGACTCTTTCGACCGCTACCCATCGACTACGAGCAGGCCCTCCTCGTCGCCACCCTGGGGCTTGCGGTCAATCTCCTGTGCGCCTGGCTGCTGAGGGATCACCACCATCACCCGCATTCCGGCGACGATGCCTCCTATGACCCTCTCCACGCCCACGGGGACCGTCACCACGCCGATCTCAACCTGCGCTCGGCCTACCTCCACGTGGTCGCAGACGCGCTCACCTCGATACTCGCCATCGCCGCCCTGCTGGGCGGGCGGCTGGCGGGCTGGAACTGGCTCGATCCGGTCATGGGCATCGTCGGTGCGACGGTGATTGCGGCCTGGGCCTACGCACTGATCCGAGATTCGTCCAAGGTGCTCCTCGACCGGGAGATGGATCACCCCGTGGTCGAGCGGGTGCGCCGGCTCATCGAAGGCGACGGCGAGGCGACGATCTCAGACCTCCACGTGTGGCGCGTCGGCCGTACCCAGTACGCCTGCATCGTCTCGCTGGTGACCCACACGCCCAAGACACCGGACGAGTACCGCGAGCGGCTCAGGCATTGTCCCGAGCTGGGGCACGTATCGATCGAGGTCAATCCCTGTCCGCGCTGCCGCAAGCAGTCGTAGGCGGACGCGGTCGGCGTTGGCCTCAGTGGCGAAAGAACGCTGGCGCACAAGGTGGACTTCGCGGCAACGGGCATTTAGAATGCGCAGAGGAGATGGCATTCCTCCTTTAACCGCCCGCGTGGCTGATGATGCCTGCCTTGCAGATTGCCCGGATCCGGGGAAGGTGGGCGCGCAGGTGGTCAATTCCCGCTTTTCTCTCGCCTCCTTCTCCGTTCCAAGAAAAATGCTCCAGAAAGGAACGGAATGGCAATGTATTCGCTTCTTAGCGTGTTTCTCGGCGCAGGCTTGGGCGCATGCCTGCGCTGGTGGCTTGGCGTCGTCCTGAATCCGCTCTTCCCGGCCATTCCGCTCGGAACGCTCGCGGCAAACCTGCTGGGCGGCTACTTCGTGGGCATGGCGATCGCCTACTTTTCCTTCAAATCGGGCTTGCCTCCGGAGGCGCGCCTCTTCGTCATCACGGGCTTCCTGGGGGGGCTCACCACGTTTTCGACTTTTTCCGCCGAGGTCGTCACTCTGCTCGGACGAGGACAGCTTGCCTGGGCGCTCGCTGCGGCGGGCGGACATCTGCTGGGCTCGCTCGCCCTCACCGCCCTGGGGATCGGCACAGTGAAATGGCTCATACGAGGCTAGCAGGGCTTTGAGCGGGCCTCATCGACAGGAGACCGAAGCCATGGAAGGCGCTTTCCTCCGCTTCTACGTGCACGAGAACGCACGCCACCGCCACGCTCTTCTCTGGGAGTGGCTGCTGGAGCAAGCCAACCGGATGGGTATCCGCGGCGGCTCGGCGTTCCGGGCCATGGCAGGCTTCGGACGGCACCACGTGCTCTACGAAAACCACTTCTTCGAGCTGGCCGGAACCCTCACCGTGGAGGTGGAGTTCATCGTCACGCCCGAGGAAGCCAGGCGGCTGCTGGAGCTCGTCGAGCGGGAGAAGATCCGGGTCTTCTACGCCCATATCCCGGCGCGCTTCGGCGTGCTCAACCCGGACGCGGACGATCCGCCCGGCACGGCCGTGGATCCGGAGAACCCGTGAACACGTCGCACGCGCGCCCGCGGCGACCACGACCAACCCGTTGTCATGCCAAGCCCACCGCCCCAGGCTCGGGCTTTCTCTCGCGCATCGTGACGAACTCCTCGGCCAGCGTGGGGTGAATGCCGACGGTGGCGTCGAACTGGGCCTTGGTGGCGCCGACCTGGAGGGCCACCGCGAACCCCTGCACCACCTCCCCCGCCTCGGGCCCCACCATGTGCACCCCCAGCACCCGGTCGGTGGCGCCGTCCACCACCAGCTTCATGAAGGTGCGCTCCTCGCGCGGCGTGAGGCTGAGCTTGAGGGGCCGGAAGGCGGTCGTATAGACATCCACCCGGGAATAACGCTCCCGCGCTCGCGCTTCCGTAAGGCCCACCGCGCCCACGTTGGGATGGCTGAACACCGCGGTCGGCACGTTCTCGTAGTCCATGGGCTTGGGGCTTGCGCCGAAGCGGGTCTGGGCGAAGGCCATGGCCTCGTGGATCGCTACCGGCGTGAGTTTCAGCCGGTCGATGACGTCGCCCAGGGCATAGATGGAGGGCACCGAGCTGCGGAACGCCTCGTCCACCACGATGGCACCGTTTTCCGCGAGTTTCACCCCGGTCTCTTCCAGGCCGAAGCCGCGGCTCGAAGGCGCCCGCCCCGTGGCGAACATCACCAGATCGAAAGCTTCCTCCCTGCCGTCGCCAAAGCAGACCTCGCGACGGCCACCGGCGCCGGCCCTGAGGGCCAGCACCCGGGTGTTGAACAGGATGCGGACTCCCTTTTTCTCCATCTCGCCGGCGAGAAACTGACGCACCTCATCGTCGAAACCCCGCAGCAGGTGGGGGCCCCGGTAGGCGAGGGTGGTCTCGACCCCCAGGCCGTTAAAGATGGAGGCGAACTCCACCGCGATGTAGCCGCCTCCCACCACCAGCGCCCGCTTCGGCAGAGCCTCCAGGAAGAACGCCGCATCGGAGGTGATGCCGAGCTCCGCCCCCGGGATCGGCGGCACCACGGCGCGGGCGCCGGTGGCCACCAGGAGGTGGCCGGCGGTATAGTTCCTCTCCCCCACCCGGACCCGATGGGGACCCAGCACCCGGGCGCGGCCGCGCAGCAGCGTCACCCCGGACGCTTCCAGCAGCCGCTCGTAGACGCCGTTCAGCCGGGCGATCTCCCGATCTTTGTTTTGTCTGAGCTGCGTCCAGTCGAAGCGAAGGCGACCCGCCTTCCAGCCGAAGCCCTCCGCGTCCTCGAAGTCCTCGCGGAAGTGGGCGGCGTAGGAGAAGAGCTTCTTCGGTATGCATCCGACATTCACGCAGGTGCCGCCGAGGAAGCGTTCCTCGGCGATGGCCACCCGGGCGCCGTAGCCCGCCGCCACGCGGGCCGCCCGCACGCCGCCCGAGCCGGCACCGATGACGAACAAATCGTAGTCGAAGCGCGTCAATTCCGGTCTCCTCTTCGCCTTGGGGTCAACCGATTCTGCACAGCAGGCCCTTCAAATAAGCGCCTTCGGGAAAGTTGAGGGCCACCGGGTGGTCGGGGGCCGCTGCGTAGCGCTCCACGATGCACGCTTCCACCCCCGCGTCCAGGGCCGCGCCGGCCACGATCTTCTGGAACAGGGCCTCGTCCACCCCGCCCGAGCAGGAAAAGGTGGCGAGCAGTCCCCCCGGGGCGAGCAAGCGAAAGGCGAGCCAGTTGAGGTCCTTGTAGCCCCGGGCCGCCTGGGGCGCCTGGGCGGCCGTGGGGGCGAACTTGGGCGGATCCAGGACGATCAGGTCGAAACGGCGGCTCTCGTCCCGCAGCCGCCGCAGCGCCTGGAACATGTCCGCGTCCCACCACTCGCACCGTATTGCGTCCAAGCCGTTCAGCGCCACGTGCGCCTGCGCCTGCGCCAGCGCCTCCGCCGAGGAATCGATGGACAGCACCGTCTCGGCGCCGGCCGCGAGGGCCGCCACGGTGAAGGCGCCGGTATAGCAGAAGCCGTTCAGCACCCGGCGCCCGCTCGCATGGCGCGCGACCCGCACCCGATTGACCCGCTGGTCCAGGTAGAAGCCCGTCTTGTGGCCGCGGCGCACGTCCACCCGGTAGGCGAGCCCGTGCTCCCGGATGAGGACGGGCACCGGCGGCTCGCCGCCCCGCAGGGGGCCCACCCGGGGCGCGAGCCCCTCCAGGGCGCGGACCTCCCCGTCGGAGCGCTCGAACACCCGCGCCGCCCCCGTCAAGGCGACGAGCTGTTCGGCCAGGCACTCGCGCCACGCCTCCGCCCCGCAACTTCCGAGTTGCAGGACCAGGGTGTCCCCGTAGCGGTCCACCACCACCCCCGGCAGGCCGTCGGACTCGCCGTGCACGAGCCGCAAAGCGTTGGTTTCCTCCGCCGGCACGAGATCCCGGCGCAGGGCGAGGGCCGCAGAGAGCCGGCGGCGGAAAAAACCGGCGTCAATGGGCTCCTCCCGGTCGAAGGACCAGATCCGCAGCCGGATCTGGGACAAGGGGCTGAACGCTCCCCAGCCGAGAAAAGCGCCGTCGGCCGAGCGTATTTCCACCGTCTCCCCGGCGCCGGGGTTAGCTTCCACCCGCGCGATGGCCCCCGAGAACACCCAGGGATGGCGGCGCAGGAGAGATTTTTCCCGGCCGGGTTTCACGATCACCCGGCCCGCGGGGGTGCGTTCCACGGGGCTACACCTTGAGATAGTGATGGCGCAGGCCCATCCAGCGTTCCAGATGCCGGCGGGCGTGGTCGGGAAAGCGCTCCAGCATCTCCCTGGCCGCCTCCCGCGCCGCCTCCAGCAGATCCTGGTCCCGCTCCAGGTCGGCGAAGCGCAGCAGCGGCACGCCGCTCTGGCGCGCCCCCAGGAATTCCCCCGGCCCCCGTAGCCGCAGGTCGTGGCGGGCGATCTCGAAACCGTCGCTCACCTGATACATGACCCGCAGCCGCTCCCGAGCCGCCCCGGAGAGGGGCGTGCCGTACAGGAGGATGCACGCGCTCTTCTCCGCCCCCCGGCCTACCCGCCCCCGTAACTGGTGGAGCTGGGACAACCCCAGGCGCTCGGCATGGTCGATCACCATGAGGGAGGCGTTGGGCACGTCCACTCCCACCTCGATCACGGTAGTGGCCACGAGGAGCTGGATCTCACCCCGCTGAAAGGCCTCCATCACCCGCGCCTTGTCCTCGGGCTTGAGCCGCCCGTGGACCAGGCCCACCTTGAGCTCCGGGAAAGTGCTCTTCAGGCGCTCGAAGGTCTCCAGGGCGGTCTTCAACTGCAGCGCCTCCGACTCTTCGATCAGGGGGCATACCCAGTAGGCCTGTCGCCCCGCGAGGCAGTCGGCCCGCACCCGGGCGATCACTTCGTCGCGCCGGGTGTCCGCCACCAAGCGTGTGGCCACCGGGGCGCGCCCCGGCGGCAGCTCGGCGATCACCGACACGTCCAGGTCGGCGTAGTAGCTCATGGCCAGGGTCCGGGGGATGGGGGTGGCGCTCATCATGAGCTGGTGGGGGTGGTCGCCTTTCAAGCGCAGGGCCAGGCGCTGGTGCACCCCGAAGCGGTGCTGCTCGTCGATCACCGCGAGCCCCAGGCGCTGGAACCGCACTTCCTCCTGGAACAGGGCGTGGGTGCCCACCGCCACCAGGGCTTTCCCCTCGGCCACCTGCGCGAGGGTTTCGTCCCGCGCCCGCTTCTTCTGGCCGCCCGCGAGCCACACCACCTTCACTCCCAGCGGTTCCAGCCATTGGGCGAACTTGCGGTAGTGCTGTTCCGCCAGGATCTCGGTGGGGGCCATGACGGCGGTCTGGTGGCCGCTCTCCGCCGCTTGGAGCGCCGCCAGCGCGGCGACGATGGTCTTGCCGCTGCCCACGTCCCCCTGGAGGAGCCGCTGCATGGGGTGCGCCTCCCCCATGTCCCGGCTGATCTCGGCGAACGCAGTCTCCTGGGCCCGGGTGAGGCGAAAGGGCAGGGACTCGATCAGCCGCCGGGTCAGGGTGCCCCGGGCCGGAAGCCGGGGCGCGACCCGGGCGCGCCGCTCGCGGTAATGCAAGCGCATGGACAACTGCTGGGCCAGCAGCTCGTCGAACTTGATCCGCCGCCACGCCGGGTGGGTGCGCTCGGCGAGGGCCCCCTCGTCGGCGCCGGGGGGCGGGGCGTGGAGGAAACGCACGCTCGCTTCGAAGTCCGGGAGCCGGTGGGCCGCCTTGAGGGAAGGCGGCAGGGTGTCGGAGAAGGCCAACTCCGCCAGGCAGCGCCCGATCAGCCGCCGCAACACCGGTTGAGTCAGTCCCGCCGTGGTGGGGTAGACCGGGGTGAGGGTAGTGGGCAGGGGCTCGCCGGGAGCCACCACCCGCGCCCGCGGATGCACCATTTCCGGCGCGAGAAACCCGGACCGCAGCTCCCCATGCAGCCGCAGCCGCTTTCCCACCGCCAGGGCACGGACCTGGTTGGGATAGAAGTGGAGATAACGCACGGTGAGCTCGCCGCTGCCGTCGGAGACGCGCACCACCAATTGGCGCCGGGGCCGGTAGACGATCTCGTTACTCACCACCACCCCCTCCACCTGGACCGGCGCGCCGTCCCGGGCTTCGGCGATGGGGACAATGCGAGTCTCGTCCTCGTAGCGCAGGGGCAGGTGCAGCGCCAGGTCGAAGGGCGTCTGGATTCCCAGGCGGGCGAGCCGCCCGGCGATGGCTGGGCTGAGTTCCGCGAAGACGGGGTGAGAAGCGCCGGGCGCCGGCGTGGGCGCCGCGCCTTCACCGCCGTCCGGCGTCCCCGGTGGACCGGTGTCCATTCGAAGTCTGCCGGCTTCTGCCACCCCGCGCCTCACGGCGATAAACGCCGAGGACTTACGCCCCGAGCACCAGGATCGCCTCCATCTCCACCAGGGCGCCCCGGGGGAGCGCTGCTACGCCCACCGCGGCCCGGGCCGGATACGGCTCGCGGAAGTAGGTAGCCATGATCTCGTTCACCCGCCCGAAGTGGGCGAGGTCGGTGAGATAGACAGTGAGCTTCACCACCTGATCTAGGGTGCCGCCCGCCGCCTGGGCCACCGCCTGCAGGTTTCTGAACACCTGGTGGATCTGTCCGTCCGGCTCCGGGACCAGGGCCATGGTCTTGGGATCGAGCCCGATCTGGCCGGAAAGGTACACGGTCTCTCCGGCGCGGATCGCCTGGGAATAGGTGCCGATCGCCTTGGGGGCGTCTTCGGTAGAGACGGGAATGCGGCTCATGGCGGCTCCTAGCGAAGGGATGAGAGGCAACGGCCGTAATGGTAGGCCACCGCAGGGCTTTGGGGAACCTTAGCCACGGTACTGCTCGCCCCGATAGGGCCCTCTGCCCGCCACAATGGCGACGCGGGCGTATTGCCGCTATATTGCACCTTCATGTCCGGTACCCGCGAAGCCCAAAGCCATCCTGTGGCCTCCGCGGCGGCGGCTTATCATCGTCGGGTCGCAGCGCTGGCGGTGGCCGCCGTGGGCGTCGTCTACGGCGACATCGGCACCAGCCCCCTGTACACCATGCGGGAGGTCTTCAACGGCCTGCACCCGCTGCCCGTCAACCCTGCCAATGTGCTGGGCATCCTCTCGCTCATCTTCTGGTCGCTCATCATCGTCGTGACGCTCAAGTACGTGGTGCTCATGATGCGCATGGACAACCAGGGCGAGGGGGGCATCATGGCGCTGACCGCCCTCGTGGTGAAGGCCCTGGGGGACGAGCCTAGGCGCCGGCGGATCTTGGTGGCCCTGGGTCTGTTCGGCGCAGCCCTGTTTTACGGCGACGCCATGATCACCCCTGCCATCTCGGTGCTCTCGGCAGTGGAAGGGCTGGCGGTGGCCACTCCCCATCTGGACCCCGTGGTGGAGCCCGTGGCCGTGGCGGTGCTGGTAGTGCTCTTCATGCTTCAGCGCCGCGGCACAGCCGGCGTCGGTGTCCTGTTCGGCCCAGTGATGATGGTCTGGTTCGCCACGCTCGCCCTGCTGGGTCTGGCAAAAATCGTCCAGGTGCCGCAAGTGCTCAACGCCTTGAATCCCTGGTACGCGGTGGCGTTCTTCGCCGAGAACCGCTGGCAGGCCTACCTCGCGCTCGGCGCCGTGGTGTTGGCGATCACGGGGGCCGAAGCCCTCTACGCCGATATGGGCCATTTCGGCAAGCGCCCGATCCGCCTGGCGTGGGTCGGTTTCGTGCTCCCTGCGCTGCTGCTCAACTACTACGGCCAGGGCGCGCTGCTGCTCACCCAGGCCGAAGCGGCGCGCAACCCCTTTTACCTCCTCGCGCCCGGATGGGCGCTTTATCCCCTCGTGGCCCTCGCCACCGCCGCCACCGTGATCGCCTCCCAAGCCGTGATCTCCGGCGCCTTTTCCCTCACCCACCAGGCCATTCAGCTGGGGTATTGCCCCCGCCTGGAGGTAACCCATACTTCCGAGCGGGAAATGGGCCAGATCTACATGCCCTGGGTGAACTGGGCGCTGCTTGCCGCCGTGGTGGCGCTGGTGCTCGGGTTTCATTCCTCCAGCCACCTGGCGGCAGCCTACGGCATCGCCGTCACCGCCACCATGGCCATCGACTCCCTCCTGCTCTACGTGGTGCTGCGCCGCCTGTGGCGCTGGAGCCGCTGGGTCGCCGGTGTCTTGGCAGGACTGCTCCTGGCTGTGGACCTGGCTTTCTTCAGCGCCAACGCCCTCAAGCTGTTCCAGGGGGGCTGGTTCCCAGTGATCGTGGGGGTAGTACTCTTCACCCTCTTTTCCACCTGGTACCGTGGACGCCAGCTCGTGTTCGAACGGCTGCGCAGCCGGGACATTCGACTGCAGCCGATGCTCGAAAGCCTCAAGCTCAATCCGCCCCAGCGGGTACCGGGAACGGCGGTGTTCCTCACCAGCAAACCGGACACGGTGCCCCATGCCCTGCTGCACAACCTGGCCCACAACAAGGTGTTGCACGAGCGCGTGGTCTTCCTCACGGTGGTGACCGAACCCGTGCCGCGGGTCCCCGAGGAGCGGCGCGTGGAGCTGCAGGCCCTCGGTGAGGAGTTCTACCGGGTCATGGTCCGCTATGGCTTCGTGGACCAGCCCGACATTCCGGCGGCGCTCGATCGGCTGCGGCCTCATGGCCTGGAGTTCCCGCTGCTGGAGACCTCGTACTTCTTGAGCCGCGAGACGCTGATCCCGTCCCTGGCCTTGGAAGGCATGGCCTTGTGGCGCGAGCGCCTATTCGCCACCATGGCGCGCAACGCCGGCAGCGTCACCGCTTACTTCCGCCTTCCCAGCAACCGGGTGGTGGAGCTGGGCACCCAGATCGAGCTGTAAGGCATCTCCATGGCGAGCGCTGTCCTCGCGAACCTGGAAAAGCTCTTGGCCTCCGGCAAGGAGTCGGCGCTCCTGCGCTTCAGCCTCGGAAACGAGTACCTGAAGCAGGGGGATGCGGCCACCGCCATCGCCCATCTGCGGCGGGCCTTGGAGCTGGACAGGAACTACTCGGCGGCGTGGAAGCTCCTCGGCAAGGCCCTCGCCGAGGCGGGGCGGCCTGAGGAAGCCCTGGACGCCTACCGCCAGGGAATCCAGGTGGCGGAGAAAAAGGGCGACAAGCAGGCAGCCAAGGAGATGGCCGTGTTCGCCCGCCGCATCGAGAAACAGCTCCACACGCCGGGGCAGTGATGTTGAAGAGAAAGACCCAACCCTGCAGCCACGAATGGGCGCGAATGTTCACGAAGAATAAAAAACGAAGTCATCTGTGCAAATTCGTGTTCATCCGTGGCTCACTAGAGGATTTTTTTCAGACCATGGGCACCGGCAGCCCTCAGGCGCGGACCTCCTTGCGCTGGAACAGCGCGTAGGCCACGGCGAAGAGGAGCAGGGTGCCCGCCACCAGGGTGGTCAAGGCCGGCCACACCAGGGCCAGGCTTTCCGCGAGGGGCAGCGGCCGGCCGATGATCATGCCGTCCAGTTGGGCCAGGAACACGGGTCCCAGGGTGCGCACCTCCGGCTGCAGCAGCGCCTGCACCGCGTCGCTGTACAGGGCGTTGGGCGAGACGCGGGCCAGCGCCAGGGCCAAGCTCATCTGGGCCAGGGGATCCCGGGCCACGCCGGTGGCCACCGCTTGGGCCCCCTGGACCAGGAACTGGGTGAGCATGGGCCAGAGCACCGCGAAGAAGATCCACACCCCGAGGGCCGTCAGCACCGCTCCCTGGGGCTGGCGGAACACGACCGACAAGCACATTGCGAGCGCCAGCCATACGCCCCCGTAGAACAGAGTGGCCAGGAGAAAGAGCAATCCCCGCGCCACTTCCTCCGGCCCCGGCGGCAGCCCCAGGAACAGGATCCCCAGCCCCGTGGTGACCAGCCACAGGGCGGCGAGCAGCACCGCCAGAGTAGAGAGTGCGGCGAGGAACTTGCCCAGGAGGAGCGCGTCCCGGTAGATAGGCTGGGAGAGGATGCGGCTCAGGGTGCGCCGGTTGTACTCCCCGTTCACCGCGTCGAAGCCCAGGGCGATGGCCACCAGGGGCACAAAGAACCCGAGAAAGGCGACGAAGGAGGGAAGCGGCGAGCGGGCAGCGGTGAACAGCCGCAGGAAGGCGAACGGATCCTGCATGACCGTGGCGCGCAGTTGCTGCCCCGCCACGTACACCGCCCCCACCGCGGCGATCAGCACCAGCATCTCCAGCACCCGCATGCGGGTGGAGGAAAGATGGTCGGCCAGCTCCTTCGCCCACACCGCCGTCACTCCCGTCCAGGGGGAACCCTCACGCTTCATAGGCCGCCTCCTGGAAATAGCGCGTGTATACCTCGTCCAGCCCGGGGCGCTCCTGGGCGAGGCCGGTGAGCCGGGCGCCGGCCTCAACCGCCGCCCGGGCGAGCTCCGCCCGGAGATCCCGTTCTGCGTCCACCCGCCAGCGCCCCGGTCCCTCCGGCTGTACCGAGCGCACCCCAGGCACTTCTTCCAGCGCCCGGCGAAGCTGCGCCCCCTCCGGGTCCGAGGGCGCTGGCCCGGCTTCCAGCCGCACCCGCCAGGCGGTCCCGAGCACCTGGCGCGCCAACTCTTCCACGCTGCCGGTCAAGCGCATGCGGCCCCGGGAAAACAGCCCCACCCGATCGCACACCTCCTGCACCTGGTGCAGCAGGTGGGAGGAGAGGAGCACGGTGATGCCCTCCTCCTTGAGCTTCAAGATCAGAGCGAGAAAGTCCCGGGCCGCTTCCGGGTCCAGCCCCAGGGTGGGCTCGTCCAGGATCGCAACCCGGGGCATCTTGCATAGGAGCTCGGCGAGCCCCAGCCGCTGGCGCATGCCCCGGGAGAAGGTAGCGACCCGGTCGTGGGTCACCCCTTCGAGTCCCATGCGGGCGAGGGCGGCGCCAATCCGCCGCTCGGCCTCGGCGGCGGGTAAACCATTCAACTTGGTGATATAGCGCAGATTCTCCCACGCGGTCAGCTCCTCGTAGAAACCCACCGCGTCGGGGAGATAGCCCACCTGGCGCTTGACCGTGAGGGGCCGGCGCCGGGGATCGAGCCCCAGCACCGAGATTTCCCCAGCGCTCGGCTCGGTAAGCCCGAGCAGCATGAGGATGGTGGTCGTTTTGCCGGAGCCGTTGGGCCCCAGTAGGCCGAACACTTCCCCCCCCTGGATGTCCAGGTCAAGGTCCTCTACCGCCACCGCGGCGCCGTAGCGCTTGGTGAGGCCGCGGGTCTGGATGACGGGAGCGTTCATCGCCGTCCGTAGCGCGCCACGACGAAGCCCACCACTCCCAGGGCGGCCAGCACCACGGCGATGCCCACCAGGCCCCACAGGGTGGAGGTGCGCACGGTCATCCGGTAATCCATGGACGCCGATTCCCCTTCGGTCTCGGCGCGGAAGCTCACGTTGAAGTCCCCCGCCAGGGAGCGGGGGGAAGGCGTGACGGTGGCGGTCACCTGGGCCCGTTCCCCGGGAGGTACCGCCTGAAGCTCCTTGGGCTCGAACTCCACCTTCCATTCCCTGGGGGGAAAAGCCGAGAAGGTCACGCCCCGGGCCGCAGCGGTGCCGGTGTTTTCCACCACCAGGGTCACGGGGGTGGGCTCCCCGGCGTAGGCGTCCCCCGAGAGCACTTCGGTGGGAGTGCGCAGGGCGAGTTGCGGGCGCCCCGTCACCACCACGGCGAGATCCGTGCTGGCCCGGGCCCGACCGGTATCCGCGGTCACCACGATGCGGTAGGGGCCGGCGGTCGCCCGGCGCGGGGGCTGCACCCGCACGTTGAACTCCCGGGATTCCCCCGCCTTGACGGGCAGGCTGGTCACCTGCTGGGAAGAAAACGCCGGGGTGAAACTCACCTCGAACCCCGGGGGTGCCTCAGCGGAAAGATTCACCAGGGCATCCTGGCCACTGCGGTTCTCCAGGGTGAGTTCGTAGCTGAAGCTGGCCGAGGCGCTGCCTTGCAAGGTGGGCAGGCTGGCTCTAAGCCCCAGGTCCGCCGGCAGCACGTCCCCGAACTGGAGCCTGAGGGGAAGCTCGGCCCGCTGCCCCGCCCCTTGGGCCACCACCCGCAGGGCGTAGCTGCCCTTGTCCAGCGCCTTCGGCGGGTCGAGCCGTAGGGTGACGCTGCGCTCGGCGTCCGGATTCACGTACACGGCGCCGATGGCGCGCCCGTCCCCCACAAAACTCGCCTTCCACCCCGCGGGCACTTGCTCCGCCTTGAGCTCCACCACTTGGGGCGGGAGCCCGAAGTTATGCACTGTGAGAGGAATAGAGAGGGTCTCCGCGGGACGCAGGGTCTGGATCGGATAGGCCGTGGAAAGGGCAAGACCCCGATAGGCCCGCTCTTGAGCGGCAAACGCCGCCGTGGCGGCGAGCAGCAACCCCAGAGCGAGCGCAGCCTCCCGTCGTTCCATGCGTTTTCCTCCTTGTCAGGGCTTGGACATAAAGAGGCGCCGTTGCGGGAGAAAATGAGCTCCACCGCGACAGCACCTCCCGGATGGGTCTTACAGGTCGCCTTAATGGCTGGCTTGTTTGCCAGGAGGGAACCGACCCGTTTGCCCGCTTTGATGGGGCCGAGCCGCCTGGGGTTCAACCCCCTTTTCGATCGACTACCCGCCGGTAAAGGGCTCCATCGCCTCTATTCGGCCCTCTTCACCCCCCTCCCAGCGAAGGCCCCGGTAGTCGAAACCCAGTTCGAGGGCAGGCTTCACCACCTGAAAGTAGGGGGAGATGTCGAAGTCCCGGGGCGTGTACAGGCTCGCGTGCCGGCTGGAATAGATCTCCTCCTCGGCCTTGCCCGCACCGTTGCGGCGCCGGGTGACCTGGGGCAGGATGGGATAGCCCACCGCCTGGAAGGCCTGGGCGATCAGGGTGGAGCAGATGGCCTTGGTGGGCTCGCCGCTGCCCAGGGAGAGCATCTGGCGCCGGAACCGGCTCGGCACGGGCAGGATGGGCAACAGGTACCGGGCCAGGTCCAGCATGTTCTTGAGATCGTAAGCCTGCCCCAACCGGGCGATGGCGTAGTCCACCACCCGGCGCCGGTCTTGTTCCGACAACCCCACCGGGCGGCAGATACGGGTGTGGAAGGCGGCGTATTTGGACAGGGGCACCGCTTGGCAACCGTGCACCATGTCCACTTCCACCAGCACGGGCGGGTTTTCCCAGTTGTGGTGATCCACCAGGGCGTCGCCCACGTACAAGGCCGCGTGGGACCAGGTGGATTGGGTGAGGTACTTGATCGCCGTGGAGACCCGGGTATTGCCTTCCACCAGCAGGACGTCGGCGGGCCGCAGGGTCGCCAGCAGCGCCGCCGGGCTCGTCGTGGCGGCGGGGGCGTAGTGGGGCAAAGGCTGGCTGAGATAGCGTGCCAAGGCCCGCCCCAGGGGTTGGAGCCAGCGTCTGGTCATGGATTTCGCATCCCCTATCTGCTCTCCCGGCGGCATGAATCCGTCATCTTCCCCGAGGGCCTACTCCACTTTAGACCACGGGAACGGCATCTCGGCACCCTCGATCCGCAGGGCGGGCGAGTCGCTCCGACGCCTTCCTCCGGCCGGGGCGGCTTCATCTGCGCGCCGGGGGCGAACGGTTCATCTACCCTTGACCGGAGGCTCCATGGCGGGCTCCGCGCCGGCCAGGTCCCGGACCGCAGGAGCGGCGGTAGGCCAACCCGCGCCGCCCGCGAGCTTCGCGCATTCCGTCCCCATGGCACGGGTGGCCTCCGAGAGCTCGGAAAGGAAGGCCAGGTACTGTTTCTGCCATTCCCCCAGGATTTCCCGGCGCCGGTTTTCATCCCCCTCCGCCTGGGCGAGGGAGAGCTCGCAGCGCAGGAGCCCGATCATCACCCGGCTGTACACCGAGTAAAGGATGGCGGCGGCGCCGTCCAGCTCGGGAAAGTACAGGCGGGCGAGGGCCATCACCTTCTTCACCGGCGCCTCTTCCGTGCGCACCGGGGCGTTGAACAAGCGCGCCGATTTTTCCCGGTCCAGCCAGAACAGGAGCTCGTAGACCGCAGTCATCAACTCCTCCAGCTTGTCCCGCTTGAGCGCCAAATCGTTGCCCTTGGGCGAAGGCGCATCGGCGAGCCTGGCGGCCATCCGGGCGAGCTCCTCGTTCACCTGCCGTTGCTCGTCCACCAGCCGGTAGAAATCCTCCCGCGGAGCGAGGGTCTCCACCTCCCGGCGGATATGGCGGCGCAGTTGCACGTGGGAACCGATCACCAGCACGATCACGGCGGCCAGCGCCAGGAAAAGAGGCCAATCGGACGGGATCCGGGCGGCGAGCTGCTGGCCCAGCTCGATCAAGCGGGCAAAGTCCATGGGAAGGTTCGGGTTGGAGGCCAGCCCCTATGGTACTCCAAGCGCCTCCGGCCCGAGGGTGTCGAGACCTAACCGGATTATTTTTTGCGGAATAGCCGGGCCGTGCGGGCCACGTCTTCGGGCTCCACCCAGAAGATGGCGCCCCAGCGGCCTTGGCCCGCGGACACCGCGTCCACCGCCGTGACGTTCACCCCCGCCTGGGCTAGCTTTTTCAAGTTCTCGGCCAGCGCCCCGGCCCGATCCTCCCCCTGGATCAGGAAGCCGCTTTTCTTGGGCATGAAAGGAAGGCCGGCCTTCCTGACCGCCGCCATGAACTTGCGGGAATCCTCCGGCACCACGTCGATCTGGGCCCGGCGCCCCTGGGGGTAGCCGGTGCAGGCCAGCAGGTTGATCCCCGCGCTCACCAGGGTCGAGAGCACCTTGAACGCCTCTCCCGGCCGGTTGGGCACCTGGATGGAGAAATAATCGACTCTGCGCACGCTATCGGGCACGGCGGGTGTTCTCAACCGACGGGAAGAGCGGCTGGCCGAGGCACCCTGGTCCCGGCCGCCACCGCCCGCAACGCCGGGCGGCTCACAGGGCGTTCAGGAATTCCTTCCAAGGCGTTCCCGCCAGGGTCTCGGTGGTGGAATGGCCGTAGGCGCGAATGATCATGGCGGCTCTTTCCACCTCCTTCACGTCGGCCGCCTCCACCACGTCCACCGCGTCGAAGCGCCCGAGGGTAGCGTAGCTCTCCTTCCAGGAGACCCCGGGACACTCGGTCCTGATTTTCTCCGAGACGGTGGCTGCGAGGGCCTTGAAATCCTTCGGGTCCTTGAAGGCTTCCGGGGAAAAGCGGCTCAAGATGATGTACGTTGCCATAAGCCACCTCCATGGGATATGGAATCACTCCCCGGGGCAGGGCCCGCCACCGGGGATTCATTTCTCACACCGGCGGGATGAAGACTGACCCTCCCCCGGATCGATCCTGGCCGGGCGGGCAGAAGGCTGCGAGTCGGCTCAATCCTCGCAGCGGGGATAGTCCCCCAACAACCGCGGGGGTGTCCCCTCCTCCCCGTTGTCGTGATCGTAATAGCGGGTGGGACCATAGCAGTACCGGGACGGTCCCCCATAGGAGTGGGCCCGCGGCGGATCGTACGGAACATGATAGCGCCGCTCGATGACCACCCGGGGCGGCGCTTCATGGGCGTAATACCGGGGAGCGGCGAGGGCGGAGCCGATCAAGCCTCCCAAGAGCCCTCCCAGCACCGCCGCGCCGAAGACGTCTCCCCGGTGGCCGTGGTGAGAGGGGTGATGGCCAAACCCATGCCCCAGGACATCGGCCGGGCCCGCCGCGAAGACCCCTACGGTCGCGAAAGCGATCAAACCGTTCCTCATCCTCGCCTCGCTGCTATTTTGTTATAGCCTAACCGCGGCAAGCCGCCAGGCGCCGCGCCTCCTTACTTTAGACCGAGCCGGCGGGCGAGCTTGTGCAAATTGCTGGGGTCAACCCCCAGGCTCGCCGCCGTGCGGGACCAGTTGCCCCCGTGGCGGGCCAGGGCCCCTTCGATGTGGCGGCGCAGGAAGCGCTGCTGGGCCTCGTGCAGGGTAAGCCCCGGCACCATGGTCGCGGGGCCTGCCTCCTCCTCGTCTTCCCCAGCCCGAGGCGGGGCCTCGGAGGCTTCCGGGTCCAGATCCAGGAACCGCCGCTCGATGGTCACGATGGCGTTGGCGCTGGCGGCCCGGGCCCGGGCCTTGAGGGCGGCGCGGCTCACCACGTGTTCCAGCTCCCGCACGTTCCCCGGCCAGGCGTAGGCGAGCAAGGCCTTCTCCGCGTCCCGAGAGAGCCGCAGGCTGCGCACCCCCAGGCGGGAGCGGTTCAACTCCAGGAAGTGACCCGCCAGGAGCAACACGTCGTTGCCCCGCTCCCGCAGGGGCGGCACGAAGACGGGATAGACACTCAGGCGGTGGTACAGGTCGGCCCGGAACCTCCCCTGGCGCACCGCCTCCTTCAGGTCCCGGTTGGTGGCGGCGACGATGCGCACGTCGATTCTGACCGGGACATCCGACCCCACCCGCTGCGCCTCGCCGTGCTGAATCGCCCGCAGGAGCTTGGCCTGCACCGGCAGTGGCAGCTCCCCCACCTCGTCCAGGAACAGGGTGCCTCCCTCGGCGGCCTCGAACTTGCCCGCCCGGTGGCTGACGGCGCCGGAGAAGGCCCCTTTGACGTGCCCGAAGAGCTCGCTCTCGGCCAGGCTTTCGGGCAGGGCGGCGCAGTTCACGTGCACCATGGGGCGCTCCCGCCGCCGGGATAGGGTGTGGATCTCCCGCGCCACTAGCTCCTTGCCCACACCGGTCTCTCCCAGGATCAGCACCGAGAGGTCCGAGTCGGCGATCAGCATCAGCTCCTGTTTGAGCTCCTGGAGGGCCGGGCATTGGCCGATCAGTTCCTGCCGTCCGGCGGTCACCACCGACGCCAGGGCCGCTCCCGCGTCCGCGCGGAAAGTCTTGAGCGCCTCGAGCTGGGCGGAAAGCTCCGCCAAGCGCACGCTCGCCTCGGCGAGGAGCACGAAATGCTTGAGCCGCTCCAGATCGAGCCGGGTGAAGCGCCCCGGGGCGAGGGCATCGAAGGTGAGCACGCCCCAGGCGCGGCCGTCCACGTAGAGGGTCACCCCCATGCAGTCGTGCACGTGCAGGCCGCCCGTGCGGGACTCCACCAGGCCGTCGTAGGGATCGGGAAGATCCGTGTCCGGCTCGAAGATGACCGGCTCGTGGGCGTAGAGAATCGTCTGCAGCCGGGGGTGATCCGCCAAGCGGAAACGCCGCCCCAGGGTCTCTTCCGCGAGCCCCTCCACCGCCACCGGGCGTAGCACCTCCCCCTCCAGCTTGAGGAGCCCGATGGCGTCGCATTCGAAGGCGGATTTGAGGATTTGCACCACCCGCCGGTAGCGCAGCCGGGGCGCCAGGTCCCGCCCCAGGTCGGACATCAGTTGCAACAAAGGTTCCACGGTTCATCCCGCCGTTATCGGTCAATGGTAAATTTTACCATGAGGGTGGAAATAACCATTAATCGCTTTGGTCATATCAACCCTCATTCGGGATTGACATCATGAAAATCAATCGCTTGCTCCTGGCACGGGTCTTGTTTAAAGGAAATCGAATCCCTTAACCCCCTCAGGACTGGAGAAGGTCATGGATTACTTGGAAACCCCGGTGGGCGAGCTGGCAGCCGCCATCCCCGGCGCGACCCGCTTGTTCCGCCAGCATCGCATCGATTTCTGCTGCGGTGGCGAGGAGCCGCTCAAGCAGGCCCTCGAAGCCCGGCGCGTGGACCCGGCCGCCTTCGCCGAGGCGTTGTCCCGGCTCGCCGCCCACCCGGCGCAAGGGGCCGACTGGCGCACCGCGCCCCTCGGGCGGTTGATCGAGCACATCGTGGAAAGCTTCCATGAGCGCCACCGCCGGCAGCTTCCGGAGCTGATCGCCCTGGCCCGCAAAGTGGAGCAAGTGCACGAGCGTCACCCCGCGTGCCCTCGGGGGCTCGCCGAGCGCCTCGCGGCGCTGCGAGGAGAGCTGGAGTCCCACCTGCAGAAGGAGGAGCGGGTGCTCTTTCCCCTAATCCTCCAAGGGGACGGCAACCGAGTGACGACCCCCGTGAGCGTCATGCGCTACGAGCACGACCAGCACGGCCTCGCCCTGGCGGAGCTCCGGACAGCCGCCCATGACTTGGCGCTTCCCGAGGACGCCTGCACCACCTGGCGCGCCTGCTACCGGGGTCTCGAGCAGTTGATCGGCGACCTGATGGAGCACATCCATCTCGAGAACAACGTGCTGTTCCCCCGGGCCATCGAGCAGGCCTGAAGCGGTCGATCCTTCTAAGGAGAATTCTTCCCTATGAACCCGGAAAAAAGACTCTGGCTGACGCTGATCGCGGTACTCGGCGTCACTTTCGCGCTCCTCGGCTTTTTCGGGCGCGAGGTCTACCGCCAGGCGCCGCCCGTGCCCGAGCGCTTCGTCGTCCAGGACGGGGCGGTGCTCTTCACCCATGAGGACGTGATGCAGGGGCAGCTCGCGTGGCAGTCCACCGGCGGCCAGCAGCTCGGATCGGTGTGGGGCCACGGGGCCTACCAGGCCCCCGACTGGACCGCCGACTGGCTGCACCGGGAGCTCACGGCCTGGCTGGAGCTCGCCGCCCGGGATCTGCACGGCCAGCCCTACGCGGCGCTTACCGAGGAGCAGCAGGTGGCCCTCAAGCTCGAGCTCAAGCGCGAGTACCGCGCCAACACCTACGACGCCGCCTCCGGTACGGTCACCCTCACGCCGCGGCGGGCGGCCGCCATCCGCCAGGTCCAGGGCTACTACGATGCCCTCTTCGGAGCCGCGCCCGAGCTCAGGAAGACGCGGGAGAGCTACGCCATGAAGGAGGACACCCTGCCGCGGCCGCAGGACAGACAGAACCTCGCCGCCTTCTTCTTCTGGTCCGCCTGGGCGGCCGCCACCACGCGTCCCGGCTCGCAGGCCACCTACACCAACAACTGGCCCCACGAGCCCCTGATCGACAACGTGCCGACGGCGGAGAACGTGCTGTGGTCGGTGCTGTCGGTGGTGCTGCTCGTCGCCGGCATCGGCGCTTTCATCTGGAGCTGGTCCTTCGGCCGCAAGTACGGGGAGGAGGATTTCAAGCCCCTCGCCCGGGACCCGCTGGCGGCCCTCGCCCTTACGCCCTCCCAGCGGGCGTTATGGAAATACCTGGTGGTGGTGGTCGCCCTGTTTGGCCTACAGGTGCTGCTCGGGGGCTTCACCGCCCACTACACCGTGGAGGGCCAGGCGTTCTACGGCCTGGAGACCTCCCGCTGGCTGCCCTACGCCCTCACCCGCACCTGGCACATCCAGAGCGCCATGTTCTGGATCGCCACCGCGTTCCTGGCGGCGGGCCTGTTCCTCGCCCCCGTGATCAACGGCGGCCGGGACCCGAAATACCAGAAGCTAGGCGTGGACCTGCTGTTCGGGGCGCTGGTGGTGGTGGTCGCCGGCTCCTTCATCGGCCAGTTCCTCGCCGTCAACCAGCAGCTCAAGCTGGAAGTGAGCTTCTGGCTCGGCCACCAGGGCTACGAGTACGTGGACCTGGGACGCGTATGGCAGATCGCCCTGTACGCGGGGCTGATCCTGTGGCTCGCGCTGATGCTGCGGGGGATCGTGCCGGCGCTCAAGCGCGAGAAGCAGAAAAGCCTGCTGATGCTCTTCGCCGCGTCGGTCCTCGCGGTGGGCCTGTTCTACGGCGCCGGCCTGTTCTACGGAGCCCGCACCCACCTCTCGGTGATGGAATACTGGCGCTGGTGGGTGGTGCACCTGTGGGTGGAAGGCTTTTTCGAGGTGTTCGCCACGGTGGCCCTCGCCTACATCTTCTCGACCATGGGCCTGGTGTCGAAGACCAGCGCCGCCCGGGCGTCCCTCGCCTCCGCCACCCTGTTCATGCTGGGCGGCGTGCCCGGCACCTTCCATCACCTCTACTTCTCGGGCACCACCACCTCCATCATGGCCATCGGCGCGGTGTTCAGCGCCCTGGAAGTGGTGCCCCTGGTGGTGGTGGGCATCGAGGCCTACGAGAACTGGCGCCACAAGGACCGCACCCCTTGGATGCGGCGCTACGAGTGGCCCCTCAAGTTCTTCGTGGCGGTGGCTTTCTGGAACTTCGTGGGCGCCGGGGTCTTCGGCTTCCTCATCAATCCGCCCATCGCCCTCTACTACCTGCAGGGGTTGAACACCACCGCGGTGCACGGCCACGCGGCGCTGTTCGGGGTCTACGGCTTCCTGGCGCTGGGCCTGGTGCTGCTCACGCTGCGCAGCCTGCGGCCCGAGGCCCAGTGGAACGAGGCCACCCTCAAGACCGCCTTCTGGTGGATGAACGGGGGGCTCGCCGCCATGATCGTGACGAGCCTCCTGCCCATCGGCCTCTACCAGTTCTGGGCGAGCCTCAAAGTGGGCCTGTGGTACGCCAGGAGCGAAGAATTCCTGCAGCTTCCCCTCCTGGAGACGCTGCGTTGGGTGCGCACCGTGGGCGACCTGGTGTTCATCGTCGGCGCTTTCGCCTTCGCCGCCTTTGTGGTGGGGACCCTCGCCCGGCGACGGCCGGCGATCCCCGCCACGGGGCCGGCGGCCGAGCGGGCCTGAAGCCATGACCGAGACCATGAAAGCGTGGCAGTGCATCGGCTGCGGAAGGATCGAGGCGCCCGAGACGTGCATCGGCGTCTGCCAGGACCGGAAAGTGGAGCTGGTATACGCTCAGGAATACGAGGACGCGCTGGCGCTGGCGCGACGCGCGCGACGGCATGCCCAAGCCCTCGAGGGGCTGGTGCGGCGCGTGGCGTGGACGACGCCGCGGGACGGCAAATGGGAAGACTCCTACCGCAGTCTGCAGGACCAGGCGCGCCGGCTCCTCGCCGCCATGGAGGGCGAGGACCCGAAACCCATACCGCTGGCGGCAGGCAACGAGGACACGGAAAGAGCCTGCAGGCCATAGGCGCGCAGGGCTGCGTCGTTCACCGCCGGCACCGCGAGGATGCGGAAGTCATAGACCCACGTTACGCCCCCGGTCAGGCGAGCCGCGCGCCGTTCGGCACCGGCCGCTCCGGCTGGGACAGGACGATGTTGCCTTCGGCGTCGGGAAAGCCGGTGACCAGCACCTCGGACATGAACGGGCCGATCTGCTTCTTCGGGAAGTTGACCACGGCGACCACCTGCCGGCCCACCAGCTCCTCCGGCCGGTACAGTTCGGTGATCTGGGCCGAGGATCGGCGCACGCCCAGCTCGGGTCCGAAATCGATCCACAGCTTGTAGGCGGGGCGCCGGGCTTCCGGGAACGGCTCCGCCTTGATGACGGTGCCGGCCCGGAGATCGACCCGCAGGAAGTCGTCCCAGGTGATCTCGCCCGAGGGCTCTGCCATGGCGGTTTTCCTCCTTTCTCGAATATCCGAACGGCTTGACGGCGCAAGGGGTATTGCTTAAGTTTAACGAAAAAAGCATCGATAGGAGAATCGTATGACGATCGTCACCGTGTCGCCGAAATACCAGGTCGTGATCCCTCGGGAGGCACGCAAGGCGCTCGGCATTCAGCCCGGGCAGCAGGTTCAAGTCTTGGTGTACGAGGGGCGGGTGGAGTTCGTGCCGGTCAAAAAGCTCAAGAAGATGCGCGGGTTTCTGCGCGGGATCGACACCTCCATGCCGCGCGACAAGGACCGCGTGTGAACCTGGTGGACTCGTCCGGCTGGCTGGAGTATTTCGCCGACGGAGCGAACGCCGACTTTTTCGCGCCAGCCATCGAAGAGGTAGCGCGCTTGATCGTCCCGACGATCAGCTTGCTGGAAGTCTTCAAAAGGGTGCTGCAACAGCGGGGCGAGAACGACGCGCTGCAGGCCGTCGCCCTGATGCAGCAGGGCAAGCTTGTGGAGCTCGATGCCGGCTTGGCGCTGAGCGCCGCAAAGCTGGGCCACGAGCTGAAATTGCCGTTGGCCGATAGCGTCATTCTCGCCACCGCGCGGAAGTACAACGCCATCGTGTGGTCCCAAGATAGCGACTTCGAGGGATTGGAAGGCGTGCGTTATATCGCGAAGTCCTGAACCTCGGTGAGCGGCATCTCGTCGCGCATCCGCCGCCCGCCTCCCCAGGATCGACATCAGGCCAGGCCGTCTTTGCCGAAGGCAGTCTCACCGCGCAGACGCGGCTCAAATGAAAACGCCCAACCGGAAAGAGTTGGACGCTGAATGGTGGCGTTGCTTATTGCCGGCATCGGCGCTTTTCTTTGGATCTGCTCCTTCGGCCGCAAACACGGGAAGAAGATTTCAAGCCCCTTGCCCGGCACCCACTGGCAGCCCTCGCCCTCACCCGTACCTGGCATCTCCAGAGCGCCCTGCTATGGATCGCCACCGCGTTCCTGGCGGCGGGCCTGTTTCTCGCCTCGGTGATCAACGGCGGCCGGGACCAGAAATATCAAAAGCTGGGCGTGGACCTGCCGTTCGGGGCGCTGGTGGTGGCGGTCGTTAGCTCTCGGCCGCGCCGGGAGGCAAAGATGGATTGCTCCTGGCGCTAGCGGTGAGTCGGGTGAGCACCGGAGGGCATTAAAGGCTATGAGGACATGGGTGCGCCGTTGCCAATTCGGTCGAGCCGGGTATTTCCCGCGGCCCTCATCGCCGCGCACCGGGCGCGCCGGCACGGGCGAGCCAGCGAGCGGCGAAGGCCTCCGCCGGCTGCGGGTAGCCAAAATGAAAGCCCTGCGCAAAATCGCAGCCCAGCGCCCGCAGCCGCTCCGCCTGAGCCTCGGTCTCGACGCCTTCCGCCAGGGTGGCAAGCCCCAGGCTGCGAGCCATAGCGATGATGGTCCTGACGATGGCCTCATCGTTCCCATCGGAGAGCATGTCGCGCACGAAAGAGATGTCGATCTTGAGGGTGTCCACCGCGAAGCGTTTGAGATAAGCGAGGGACGAGTAGCCGGTACCGAAGTCGTCGATGGCGATGGCAAAACCCGCCTCCTGCAGGGCCTCGGTTACCGCCACCGCCCGTTCTGGATCCGCCATCACGCCGCTTTCCGTGATCTCGAGCTCGAAAACCTCGGGATCGATGCCCGCCTCCTCCACGATGGCGCGCACTTTGGCGACGAATTCGAGATCCTCGAACTGCCGGGCATCCACGTTGACTGCCAGGCGTCCGGGCAGCTCGAAGCCCGCCGCCTTCCACATCTGCATCTGGCGGCAGGCCGAGCGCAAGACCCATTCCCCGAGCTGCCCCATGAGACCGCGCTCCTCGGCCACCGGGACGAAATCCGCGGGACTCAGCGCTCCCCATTGGGGATCCGTCCAGCGCAGCAGGACCTCCGCGCCGGTGAGGGCTCGGGTATACAGGTCGAACTGGGGTTGATAGTGGAGTTCCAGCGCATCGCTGCTGAGCGCCTGTTCCAAGCGCATCCCCATCTCCAACCGCCGGGCGAGCCCCCTGCCCATCTCAGGCCGGTAGAAACACCAGCTCATTTTGTCCGCTTTGGCGCGATACATGGCGATGTCGGTATTCTTGAGCAGCTCATCGGGACAACGGCCGTCATCCGGATAGAAGGCAATGCCGATGCTCGCCCCCACGGAGAAAGCCTGACCCCGCACTATCAGGGGTTGAACTAAGGCTTGTTGTATGCGCTCGGCGATGCGCATCGCCCCCGCCTGGTCTGCCCCAGGGGCGACCACCAAGAATTCGTCGCCGCCGATGCGTGCCACCGTCTCCTCCTGGCGCAGCGTGGCCTTTAGGCGACGGGCCACCTCCAGCAGCACATCATCTCCCGTGGCGTGGCCTTGGGTGTCGTTGATCTCCTTGAAACGGTTGAGGTCCAGAAACAGCAACGCCACCCGGTCGCCGCGGCGCTCTGCAGCGGCGAGCGCCTGCTTGAGCCGGTCCAAGAGCAAGGCCCGGTTGGGGAGCCCGGTCAGGGAATCGTAGAAGGCGAGCTGCTCGATCCTCGCTTCAGCAACTTTGTGCTGGGTCAAATCGGTCATGCCCCCGATCATGCGTAACGGCTTCCCTGCTGCATCGCGGATCACGTAGCCCCGGTCCAAGACATGGGCATAACAGCCATCCTTACGTAGAAAGCGATATTCGTCCGACCAGGTAAGGCCGTCACCGTCGATGACCGCATATATCCCTTCCAGGACCCGCGACGTGTCGTCGGGGTGGATACGGGTGATCCAGGAATCGATAGTGGATTCGATCTCGTCGCGGCGGAAGCCAAACAAGGCCTCGAATCCTTCGCTCCACCATAGCGTATTATTCTTTAGATCCCAATCCCACAAAGCATCGTTGGTGACCCGCGCCAATAAACGAAAGCGCTCTTCGCTCTCCTGTAGAGCTTCCCGAGCGCGTACCTGCTCGGTCACGTCGTTCACCAACACCGCCCGCGCCGACCTCCCCTCGAACTCGAGATAGTGAGAGCTCACCTCCACCAACATGACGCTGCCGTCCTTGCGCAGGTGCCGCCAGACCCCCGACCGGTATAGGCCCCCTAGACCCGCCTCGGCAACCGCGCTGAGCAGCCGCGGCGTCTCCTCGGGCGGACGGATATCGCGGATGGTCATGGCCAGGAATTCCTCCCGCCTCCAACCATAGCGATCGACAGCGGCATCGTTCACCGCAAGAAAGCGCAACGTCTCCAGATCGTAGATCCACATGGGATGAGGATTCGCCTCGAACAAGGCGCGGTAGCGCCGCTCGCTTTCCTGCAAGACTTCCTGCGCTCTGCGCTGCTCCGTAACGTTGCGTAAGTAGGCGGTGAAGCGGGGCCGCCCTTCCACGTCGGTGCGCACGATGGCAAGCTCTACGAGCATTTCGCCTTTGTCCTTGCGCTGCGCCGGCATCTCGAGGCGGCGGCCGAGGACAGTGCTCTCGCCCGTGGCGAGATGGCGCTCCAGGCCACGCCGGTGGCGCTCCCGTAGCGCCGGTGGGATGATGAGCTCTGCCATGTCCCGGCCGATCGCCTCCGCCCGGGAGTAGCCAAACAGCCGCTCCGCCGCCGGGTTGAATTCGACGACCCGGCCCGTGTGGTCGATGCCGATCACCGCGTCCAGGGCGGACTCGACCATTGCCCGAGCATAGGCCTCGCTCTCCTGCAGCGCCCGCGCAGCGCGGCGCTCTTCCGTCTGATCCCGAAATACCAGCACCACGCCCGTCGTGCGCCCGCTCGCATCCCGAATAGGTGCCGCCGCGTCGGCGATGGGCAGCTCGCGTCCGTCCCGAGCCACCAATACGGTGTGATTGGCGAGCCCCACCACGACTCCTTCCTTAAGGACTCGCTCGACCGGATTCCTTACTGCCGCTCGGGTGTGTTCGTTGAAGATGGGAAAAATCTCTTTAAGCGATCTTCCTTGGGCTTCTGCCTCGCGCCAGCCGGTGAGCTGCTCGGCCACCGGGTTCATGCGGGTGATGCGTCCGGCGGTGTCGGTGGAAATCACCGCGTCGCCGATGGAATAAAGGGTGGCCCGAAGCTCCGCCTCTCGCGCAGCAAGCAAGGCAAAGGTCCGATGAAGCTGTCCCGCTTCCTGGGCGATCTCCAGGACCACCCGACGTCCGCCCAGGGCAAAAGTCCGAGAAACCGTATGAACTTGAAAGGCGCGGCCGTTTTTTCCGCGATGGCGCTCAAGGCCACTCTTGGGGCGCGAGCTACCCACCCGCCACGCTCCCGCTTTCATGGCGAGGAACTCGCGCCGGCTGTAGCCGTAGGCCCGTAGGGCGGCGTCGTTCACCGCCAGCACCGCCCGGGTACCTGGGTCCCAGAGCCACATGGGCAGGGGATGGGCTTGAAACACGCGTCGGAAAAAAGCTTGGTTTCTCAACGATGCAATTTTCATGAAGGGCCTCGGGTCGTGCCGCCCCAATTGATACTATAACCCAGTGTTTTGGCCGGGGAGAGCTCGACTCGCGCAACGAACCGCCGCCGCCAGGAGCGATCCTAGCGTTGCCTCTGGACGAGCCGCGCTCCGCTCCGTACCGTCCGCTCCGACAGGACGAGGGTGATGTTGCCTTCGGCATCGGGGAAGCCGGTAACCAGCACTTCGGACATGAACGGGCCAACCTACTTCTTCGGAAAATTGACCACGGCGACCGCCCATCGGTCCACCAACGTCCCTAGCCGATACGGTCAGGTGAATTGGTCCGAGGCCTTACGCACGCCCAGCTCAGGCCCGAAGTCAATCCTGGAGGTACAGGCTCGGTCATCGACCCGCAGGAATCTTCCCAGGCGATCTACCCCCCGTTTTCCACTGACGGCTTCTTACTGCTTATCCGAGCCCATCGGCGGTCATCGCCCGAAGCGAAGCAGCCTAGTCGCACCGCGAGTCTCCGCCATGCTCTTTAGACCCCCTCCCTCGCCCAAAAAAGTCTCGTTTTCTTGCGCCGGAAGAGAAAATTTTGCGCTTCCTCATCTTTTACCCCAGGCGCGTTCGCTGAAAAAAAGGCGACCCCACGATCGAATTCTATCCCCCGGCGGCCGGCATTATCGTTGAAAAGCCGCCCATTTTGCCTGCTTTCCCGGTCACGGTCCGCGCGGACGCTTCGGTATCTTAGGGGGACCTACCAGGCGGCTCAAGAAAACGCCGCGGGTGACGTTAATCAGGCACGGCGGAAGCGGCGGTCGGGACTGCTTCTGGAGACGCCACCCGAGGATTTTCGGGCGGTTTAGACGAGTAGGGAAAAGCCTCATGCGCGCTCTTACCATTGCACAAAAGCTGTATCTCGGATTCGGAATCGTTCTTCTGATCTTGCTCATCCTGGTGGTCACCGTGGGACGGAACTTCTCCCGGGTACAATCCACCGTGGCCATGACCGATCACACTTACCAAGTGATGCTCGAGTCGGAGCACCTGCTCGCCAGCCTGATCAATATGGAAACCGGCATGCGCGGCTTCTTGATCGCCGGCAAGGAGGAATTCTTGGAACCCATGAATCTGGGTGAGACCCAGTTCGCCCAGGCGCTGGGTCGCATCGCCAAACTCACCGAGGACAACCCCCAGCAGCAGGACAGGATACAGAAGCTCTCGGCCATGAAAAAGCGCTGGATCAGCGAGAGCGTCAAACCCTCGATCGAGCTGCGGCGCCAGGTGTCGAACGACGCGCAGCGAATGGCGGACCTCGTCGCGCTCGTCGCCCAAGCGAAGGACAAAGCCCAGATGGACGGAATGCGCGCCGTGCTGAAGGACATCAGCGACGAGGAAAGAAAGCTCCTGAAGCAGCGGGCGCAAGAGGCAGAAGCCACGCGGTCGCAAACGGTACTGGTCCTGGCCGTCGGCGGAATCCTGGCGGTTGCGGTAGGCACCGTCGTGGCCGTGGGAATTTCCCGTAGCCTGGCCAAGCGCCTGGGGCAAGCCGTTGCGCTGACCAGCGCTGTGGCCCAGGGCGACTTCAGCCGGCGCCTCGAGGACTCCTCGCGAGACGAGATCGGCCACCTGATCCAAGCTCTGGGGCAGATGCAGGAACGGTTGAGCGCGATGCTCCAGCAGATCAAGCAAGGCGCCGAGCACGTGCTCCAGAGCGCCGAGCGGGTAAGCAGCGCCTCTCAGCAGTTGGCCACCGCCGCTCAGGAGCAAAGCAGCGCAGCTTCCAGCATGGCTGCCGCCGTCGAGCAGTTAACGGTCAGCATCAACCATATCTCCGATTCGGCCAAGGATGCCCACCATTTGTCGGCCGAATCCGGTCGAACGTCCGAGGAAGGAGTCGAGGTCATTCAGCAAACGGTGGAGGGAATTCGCAGCATCTATGAAACGGTACGCAGCGCCTCCGAAAACGTGTCCAAACTCGGACAGCATGCCAACAAGATTTCCACCATCGTCGGCGTGATTAAGGAAATCGCGGACCAAATCAACTTGCTCGCGCTCAATGCGGCGATCGAAGCGGCCCGCGCCGGCGAGCAAGGGCGGGGTTTCACCGTGGTGGCCGATGAAGTGCGCAAGCTGGCCGAGCGCACCGGGGGGTCCACCCACGAGATCGGAGAAATGGTCAAAGAGATTCAGGCGGGCGTGGCCGAAGTGGTCGACGGCATGGCCCAATGGGCGAATCAGGTGGAAAAGGAGGTGGAACTGGCGAACCGCACCGGTGAAGCCATCGAAAAAATTCGCAACTTTTCCGCACGGGTAGTGCAAGTGGTCAACGATATCTCCAACACGCTCAAAGAGCAGAGCACGGCGGCGAACGACGTCGCGCAAAACGTGGAGAAGATCGCCCAAATGTCGGAGGAAAATAACCGCGCCATGGAGGAATCCACCCACGTGGCTCAAATCCTGCGACAACTCGCGACGGAAATGGACCATGCGGTCGCCAAGTTCAAGCTCGCGTGAGCCTCTGCCGACGCTCGCAGGATGCGGGCACGCGACGGGCGCAGACGGCTCGCGTTTTTCATCGGCCGCGGCCGCATAACGCTTGCGAAGCGAAAGATCCGCTCGTTTGTCCCTATGTAATGCTTGTCCTCGGCAGGAGGGCCCTTATCCGATGGAGCCTTTCCAAAGCCGCCGCGGCCATGGGAAGCGCTCCCAGCGCCTCGCGGTCTCGTTTGAGGCTCCAGGAGCCCATCGCCTCGCTCGAACCCTTCGAGCGGTTGTGGCGCCGGGTGCTACAGGACGTTGCGCAGCCCGAGAGCTTCGGGATAGGGATTCAGGTAATGCTGCCGCTCCAGGTAGGGCACGCGATGTCGGCGCAAGTGGTGCTCGAGCAGGGTGAGGGGCGCGATAAGAGGTACGATGCCTAGGCGATATCGTTCGAT
>NZ_JBQACR010000049.1:0-817 GCF_051905455.1 Pelomicrobium sp. G1 | reverse complement strand
ATTCGATGATTTTCGCCACCACGCCGGCGCCCACCGTGCGCCCGCCCTCGCGGATGGCAAAGCGCAGCCCCTCCTCCATCGCAATCGGGGCAATCAAGCTCACCGTGATCGACACATTGTCCCCAGGCATCACCATCTCGGTGCCCGCCGGCAGCTCAATGGAGCCCGTCACATCGGTCGTGCGAAAGTAAAACTGCGGCCGATAACCGTTGAAAAACGGCGTGTGCCGACCCCCCTCCTCCTTGGAAAGCACATAGACCTCGGCAGTAAACTTGGTGTGCGGAGTGATCGTGCCCGGCTTCGCCAGCACCTGCCCGCGCTCCACCTCCTCGCGCTTGGTGCCCCGCAGCAACACCCCGATGTTGTCGCCCGCACGCCCCTCGTCCAGGAGCTTCCTGAACATCTCCACCCCCGTGCACACCGTCTTCTGGGTGGGCCTCAACCCTACAATCTCGATCTCGTCGCCCACCTTGATCACACCACGCTCCACCCGGCCCGTCACCACCGTGCCGCGCCCAGAGATCGAAAACACATCCTCCACCGGCATCAGGAAGGGCTTGTCGATGTCGCGCTTGGGCTCGGGAATGTACTCGTCTAAGGCTTCCGCCAGCTTCCAAATGGAGGGCTCCCCAATCTCCGACTGGTCCCCCTCCAGCGCCTTCAGCGCCGAGCCCACAATGATCGGGGTCTTGTCCCCAGGAAAATCATACTTGGACAACAACTCCCGAACCTCCATCTCCACCAGCTCCAGAAGCTCAGGATCGTCCACCATGTCGGCCTTGTTCAAATACACCACAATGTAGGGCACCCCCACCTG
>NZ_JBQACR010000499.1:0-247 GCF_051905455.1 Pelomicrobium sp. G1 | reverse complement strand
GAGGGGAGGGACGCAGACGCAGAGTCTGCCAAGCGGATCGACGCGGCGCAGCTCGCAGGCGATCAAATCATCGCGATCGATAACATTGAGCGCCCCCTCGAGGGCGCAGCGCTGGCGCAACTCCTCACCCAGGGCGCGCGGCGCATCCGCCTGCTGGGCGCCAGCACAGCGGTGACGGTGGCGTGTACGGCGATGGTGGTGGCGACGGGCATCAACCTGTTAGTGCGCGGCGATCTCACTCGCCGCA
>NZ_JBQACR010000498.1:0-247 GCF_051905455.1 Pelomicrobium sp. G1 | reverse complement strand
CTTTTTAGCGCAGTGCCATCGTCAAGGGCAGGGTCTTTATCACCATTAATGAGCATTTCAGCAAACGTGTTGAGAAGTTCTGCGAATTTTTGGAGCTCTTGTTTAATAAGTGCTTGTGTGTCAATATCAGTCATGGATTTTTCCTTTCACTAAAGTTTTACTGTGTGTTTGTAGCCTGGCCGACCAACAACCGGGAAATGTGTGATTCCCGCTTGGCAGCCTCTAGGTCAGTGTCATTGTCTCAGGC
>NZ_JBQACR010000497.1:0-247 GCF_051905455.1 Pelomicrobium sp. G1 | reverse complement strand
CTCCAGCACCGTGCCGGTCATGCGGGTGTGGGAGCCGGCCAGCAGCCCCGTAGAGTGAAACTGCACCATCTCCATGTCCCGCAGGGTGAGCCCCGCCCGCAAGGCCATGGCCATGCCGTCGCCGCTCTTGTCACCCGAAGGCGTGTGGTACTTGTACATGGTGGGCCCGCCCCCCGCGGCGAGCAGCACCGCGCGGGCCTGCACGAAGACGAACTCGCCGCTCTTCATGTCGATCATGAGGACGCCC
>NZ_JBQACR010000496.1:0-247 GCF_051905455.1 Pelomicrobium sp. G1 | reverse complement strand
GCCCAGGCCCTGGCCCATATCCCCTCCGCCGTGCCGATCCACGTAATGCACCTAGGCGCCGCCCTAGCGCCCCCATTCGCCCGGGAGGCCCAGGCCCTCATGGCCCGGGAACCCAGCTACCGCTGGCTCGGGGAGCTGCCCCACGGGCAGGCGCGGCGAACGCTGGCCGCATCCTGGCTCATGGTGGTGAGCTCCTTCATGGAAGGAGGCGCCAACGTGATCGCCGAAGCAGTGATGTCGGGGGTGC
>NZ_JBQACR010000495.1:0-247 GCF_051905455.1 Pelomicrobium sp. G1 | reverse complement strand
CCGGGGGAGGCGCTCCGGTTGTTCCTGGCCCGCGCGCGCCGGACTGGCGCCGAGTTCTACATGCCGGTGTCGGTGTACGAAGAGTTGCGTCACCTGCGCGCCTTCGACGCGATCGCGCCCCAGTTCGAACTGGCGGTGCGCATCCGTAGTCCGCGCAAGCACGAGCTGCAGATCCCGGCCAACGTGCTCTACGAGTTCATCGACGAGGTGCGGCACCGCATCGACCGGGGTCTGCGCATCGCCGAGG
>NZ_JBQACR010000494.1:0-247 GCF_051905455.1 Pelomicrobium sp. G1 | reverse complement strand
GGAGGTCCTATGACTGAAGCAATGACGACCCTCGTGATCAAGGGCGGAGGCATGGCGCTACTGATCATCGGCGGTTTGCTTCAGATCGTCTACGGCCATAGGCTCTATCGCACCAGTTCCGAACTCGGGCCAGAGAAGGCGAGCATCCGCCTAGGCAATTTCAGTGCCACCACCAATTCGGTCGGTGCGTTCGTGATGAGTACCGCAGCGCTATGGGCGTGGGCAGCCGTCGTGATTAGCCCAAACC
>NZ_JBQACR010000493.1:0-247 GCF_051905455.1 Pelomicrobium sp. G1 | reverse complement strand
ACCCAGAGCCGAGAGCACGGTCCAGTTCTCCAGCATCGGCGTCTTCTTTTCCATGTGGGCGTTAATCACGTGGTCCGGCAGCCAGACGCTGTCGAACCCCAGGGCTTCCGCCTCCAGGGCCATCGTGCGCGCGTAGTCCCATCCCTGGCCCTGGGCCCCCATTTCCCCCTGCACCGCCAGTCTGACGCCGAACTTCATGGGTTTTCTCCCAAGCCGATACACCCGTTAAATATTATTGTGAACAACT
>NZ_JBQACR010000492.1:0-247 GCF_051905455.1 Pelomicrobium sp. G1 | reverse complement strand
AGAGCAGATGGGCGCCGGCTTCCAACACCGCTAGGGCGATAGAGATGGCTGCCATGCCGCTCGCCGCCGCCACGGCGCCCGCGCCCCCCTCCAGCTCCGCCAGCAGCGCTTCCAGGGCCTGGCGGGTGGGGTTGCCGAGCCGGGTGTACTCGAAGCCGCTCGTCGCCCCCACGTCCTCAAAGCGGAACGTGGACGTCTGGTAGATGGGCGTTGTGACGCTGCGGTACGCCCGGTCGATGTCCTGACC
>NZ_JBQACR010000491.1:0-247 GCF_051905455.1 Pelomicrobium sp. G1 | reverse complement strand
CCCCCTTTCCCAGCTTCGACAAAGCCATCGACCGCCGGCCCCTGCACCACGAGGTGGCGGCCCGGCTGCGGGACATGATCATCCAGGGGGAGCTCGCCCCGGGGGCGCGCCTCAACGAGCGGGTGCTTTGCCAACAGCTCGGCATCTCCCGGACACCGCTGCGGGAAGCGCTGAAGGTGCTGGCCACGGAGGGGCTGGTGGAGCTGCTGCCTAACCGGGGGGCGGTGGTCACCCAGCTCACCTTACG
>NZ_JBQACR010000490.1:0-248 GCF_051905455.1 Pelomicrobium sp. G1 | reverse complement strand
GATCTGTCGCGAGCCCGAAGAGTGGGAACGTGGAGACGGTGAGAAGGGACATGTCGGAGATGGGATGGTGGGCGTGGAGGAGGAGGGGGAAGCAGCCCAGGAGGGAGAGGGAGTTCGGCGATGTAAGGGATGGTGCGGAGTGGGTAGGGTAGGAGAGGTATGGCGTGGTGGGTAGCGATTACGGCGAGTAGGAAGGGGCAGGTGGGCCTGAGTGAAGAGGTTCTAAAACTTGAGACGATTGCCTGGTT
>NZ_JBQACR010000048.1:0-855 GCF_051905455.1 Pelomicrobium sp. G1 | reverse complement strand
TTGGGGTAGGTGTACCAGCGTTCGATGCCGTGGGCTTCGAGGGTTTTGGCAAAGCTCGATTCGAACTCACTTCCGTTGTCCGACAAGACCACCTGGGGTTTGGTGGGCAGCAGGCTCAAGGCGGCGGCAAGTGCGCTCTGGGTGTGGCGGCTGGCCTTGCCGGGGGTGGCCACGGCAAAAGCGAAGCGGCTGGCCGGATCGATGAAGGTGAGGATATAGCGGCGCAGTCCATCGCGGACGCGTTCGATGGTATCCACCGCCAGGCACTCGAGCGGTGCTGTCCTGACGCCTGTGGGCTTGCGGGGTTTGGGGTGACGGCGCCAGGGCTTCAGGCGTCCGCGGGTGTCGATGCGCTGCGGGGCGTGGCGCATCTTGTCGGGCGCGCGGGCGATGATCCTGCCGAGGGTGGACACCGACGGCAGCCTCATGCGCCTTTCCTCGCACCAGGGGGCAAGCAGGACGGAAAGCTTTTCCTTGCCTAGGTTGGGATAGCACGTGCGCAGCCGCCTGATCTCGGCCACGAGCCTCGGGTCGGTTTGAGCTGTTCTCTTGCGCTTGGGCGCGCAGGACTTCGCCGCCAGTGCCGCCGGGTTTCCGCCGGCCTCCCGCAGGGCCTGCTTCCACCGATAGAGCGTCCTTCGGGAAACCCCGAAGGCATCCCGGGTGGCTTGCAGGCCGTGTTTGTCCCAGAAGCGCAGGATTCCGAGTCGTTCTTGGGCATCTTTGGGGGTCATCTCCCAAAGATGCCCCAGCTTGGCTAGCCGGTAGAACCCCCGGACCCGGTACCCGACATGATGCACTTGCAAGGCGCTCCTCCCGCTTCGAAGGAGTGCCAAAGGTTTGTGAACTTATGCA
>NZ_JBQACR010000489.1:0-248 GCF_051905455.1 Pelomicrobium sp. G1 | reverse complement strand
GCGGGCTGGATGGTGGTGAGGGTTGGCGTGCCATGGCGCAGGGGATGTCAGGGCGCTTGCTGCGGCTCAGCTTTCGGGGCGATGCCACGGGCACGCCGCTGCTCAGCCAACTCAGCCGGGATCTGCGCCTGGATCTCAGTATTTTGCAGGGCTCTGTCGGCCGCATCAAAGAGACTCCCTATGGCCAATTGGTGGTGGCCGCACAGGGGGCGGCAGAAGATCTGGATGCACTTGGCGGCGCGCTGGAC
>NZ_JBQACR010000488.1:0-248 GCF_051905455.1 Pelomicrobium sp. G1 | reverse complement strand
CTCCTGGCCCGGGGCCACGGTGATATAGCGCGCGCGGGCCTGGCCTGCCGCTGCGTCGATGGCCTCGATAGCCCCGCGGCGCAGGAGATCGAGACGCGCCTCGGCGCGGGTCACCATTGCGGGAAGCCGTCCACCACGAGCCCACCCTGCACCACGTAGGCCCCCACATCGACCCACAGCCCTATGAGCTCCTGCTCAGGATCGCTCTCGCGCACCCGCACAGGCGTCACGCTCAGGGCGCCCTGCAC
>NZ_JBQACR010000487.1:0-248 GCF_051905455.1 Pelomicrobium sp. G1 | reverse complement strand
AGCCTGGAGCGAGGGCTGGCGCACCGGCTCCACGTGGGCCCCGCCCCTGTGGATCCCCTACTTCTTCATGGGTTTCGGGATGAGCGCGCTGGTGCTGCAGCAGTTGTTCCAGATCGTGGACGATCTCCTGAGGCCGGAGATCAAGCCCGAGCACCACTACCTGGGAGAGTGACATGGGCGTGTTGGAGACCGGCCTGCTGTATCTGGGCGCCACGCTGGTGCTGCTCTTCAGCGGCATGCCCATCGCC
>NZ_JBQACR010000486.1:0-248 GCF_051905455.1 Pelomicrobium sp. G1 | reverse complement strand
GTATATTAACCGAACATGAATCGAGCGCGCGCCACTTACGGCCGGGCCGCGCGCGGCATCGCGTCAATGAGCCTGGCGATTGCCCTCTGCCTCCCTTGGGCCGCCCCCGGGGCCGGAGACGAGCCCCGCTGGCTGGGCACCACCGTGCTCTATCCTCGCTCTTCCGGGATCCCGCTCCCGGGCCGCGAGCCGGTGCTGGTCCTGTCGCCCCCCTCCGTCCACCTGGCCAGCAGCCGCTGGAACCAGGC
>NZ_JBQACR010000485.1:0-248 GCF_051905455.1 Pelomicrobium sp. G1 | reverse complement strand
GGCGCGTGAAGCGAAGCGAAACGCACCGAATAACGCCGGCTACACCGGCGCGCCGAGGCTCACCTTCTAGTGGGAGCGATTTTGAGCCGGGCTCGGTCAATGGGAGGTTCCTGCCGAGCGGGTGATTTTGTTGTACACGTTGTATTTTCCTGAGGGCTTGTTCATCGGGATGCGCTTGACCTCCTGCAGGTGCTCGGCGTCGTACACCACCAGTGCGCCGTCGTTTTCCCACACGCTCACCAGGGCGT
>NZ_JBQACR010000484.1:0-248 GCF_051905455.1 Pelomicrobium sp. G1 | reverse complement strand
ACCAGGCTCGCCGTCTTGGCCGCTGCCAGGATCAGGGCGATCCACAGGAAGACCCAGGCCGTGTGCTCGGCGTCAGCCGTGACGGCGGCGGCGGCCTGTACGGACCACACGGCGGTGGCCAGGACGCCGCAGCCCAGCGCAAACCGGACAGCGTTGAGTGTACCCGGTGCTGGCACGGTGACGTCCCCCTCCTCCGATTGTGATCGTTGTCGCCCGGTCATGCGGTGACAGCGCGCGGGCGCTCATTG
>NZ_JBQACR010000483.1:0-248 GCF_051905455.1 Pelomicrobium sp. G1 | reverse complement strand
GCCCCGCGCTTGGCCCGCGGGCGCCGCACTTCCGCGATCACGTGCTGGAAATCGTCCACGTCCTTGAAGCTGCGGTAGACCGAGGCGAACCGGATGTAAGCCACCTTGTCCAGCTTGTAGAGCTCTTCCATCACCATTTCCCCGATTTGCCGGGTGCGGATCTCCCGCACGCCCAGGGACAAGACCCGCTGCACCACGTTCTTGATCGCGGCTTCCACCTTCTCCGCCGGCACCGGGCGCTTGTGCAG
>NZ_JBQACR010000482.1:0-248 GCF_051905455.1 Pelomicrobium sp. G1 | reverse complement strand
GCGCTGGGAAGGCTTGCGGGACGCCGGCCGGCTGCAGATGTTGAGCTCGGACAGCTCCCGGATCGGGGTGGCGGCGCGGAAGAATTCGTCGAACCCGGGCGTATCGTACACCAGGCTGCGGTAGGCGCGATGGGCGGTCTCGGAGAGCTCCTCCATCGCCTCGTGGAATTCCGGGGCCCAGTCCCCGGCGTGGCCGTCCGAGAAGAGGGTCACCTCCCGGGTGATAACGATCCGGGGTCCCAGGTTCC
>NZ_JBQACR010000481.1:0-248 GCF_051905455.1 Pelomicrobium sp. G1 | reverse complement strand
GACCCGGATGAGAGCCTGCTCCGGGCGTTCCCGGTCGATGTCGGCGGTGACCAGCACCGAGGCGAAGTAGCCGGTGCCGAGCAGGTCCTCCTGCAGGTCGGTGAGCCCCTTCTGGCTATACGGGGTGCCGGGGGAGAGGCGGTTCAAGTTCCGCACCAGGCTCTCCGGGTAACGGGAAAGCCCCTCCACCAAGAGGTGCCCGAAGGTGAAGGGCGGACCGCTGTCCACCACCACGGTGAGGTCCACGG
>NZ_JBQACR010000480.1:0-248 GCF_051905455.1 Pelomicrobium sp. G1 | reverse complement strand
AACTCCCCCGCCGTGAGGGGCAGCTCCGCCTCACCGGCGTGGCTTTCCGCCGCCCGGGCGTAGAGGTAGGCGGCGAACTCCAACTGCACCGCCATGTGGTCGGAGAGATCGCGGAAGTGCTCGCTGCGCTCGACGCCGCAGCGGCGATAGCAATTCTCCATGGCCCGCACGTTCTCGCCCATGAGCGCCCCGTCCAGGTAGATGCCGGCGTTGATGGGCACCGGCGCGGGCGGGGTGAGGAACAAGGC
>NZ_JBQACR010000047.1:0-884 GCF_051905455.1 Pelomicrobium sp. G1 | reverse complement strand
TCGGCCGAGGGCACCTTGGGCAGCCCCGGCATGGTCATGATGTCGCCGCAGATCATGACCACGAACTCCGCCCCCGCCGCCAGGCGCACTTCCCGGATGTTGATCACGTGCCCGGAGGGCGCCCCGCGCAGCTGGGGGTCGGTGGAAAAGGAGTACTGGGTCTTGGCCACGCAGATCGGGTAGTGGCCGTAGCCGTCCTCCTGCAGCTTCTTGATCTGGGCGCGCACCTTGGAGTCGGCCGTCACCTCCGCCGCCCCGTAGATGTTGCGCGCCACCGTCTGGATCTTGTCCCACAGGGAGGCGGAATCGGGGTAGACGAACTTGAAGTTGGCCGGGGTGGTTTCGATCAACTTGACTACGGTGCGCGCCACCTCCTCCGCCCCTTTGCCCCCTTCCGCCCAGTGGCGCGCCACCACCACCGGCGCCTCGTGATGGGCCATCTTCTTCCTGAGCAGATCGATCTCGGCCGCCGTGTCGTGGCTGAAGTGGTTGATCGAGACCACGCACGGCAGCCCGTAGTGGTTACGCACGTTGTTGACGTGCCGCTCCAGGTTGGCGATGCCCTTCTCCAGCGCCGCCAGGTTCTCTTGGTTGAGGCTCTTCAGGTCCGCGCCCCCGTGGTACTTGAGCGCGCGGATGGTGGCCACGATCACCACCGCATCGGGCCTGAGCCCGCTCTTGCGGCACTTGATGTCGACGAACTTCTCCGCCCCCAGGTCGGCCCCGAAACCGGCCTCCGTCACCACGTAGTCGGCGAGCTTTAGCGCCGTTTGCGTGGCGATGACGGAGTTGCAGCCGTGGGCGATGTTGGCGAAGGGCCCGCCGTGGATGAAGGCGGGGTTGTTCTCCAAGGTCTGCACCAGGTTGGGCTTTAAGGCGTCCTT
>NZ_JBQACR010000479.1:0-248 GCF_051905455.1 Pelomicrobium sp. G1 | reverse complement strand
CGTCGCCTCCTTCCTCACCAAGAATCTGCTGGTTCCCTGGCAGGAAGGCGCACGCTGGTTCTGGGACACCCTGGTGGACGCGGATCTCGCCAACAACACCTTGGGCTGGCAATGGGCCGCCGGTTGCGGGGCGGACGCAGCGCCCTATTTCCGCGTCTTCAATCCGGTGCTCCAGGGCCGCAAGTTTGATCCCCGGGGCGCCTACCTGCGCCGCCACTTGCCGGAGCTCGCGGGGCTTCCCGACGAGC
>NZ_JBQACR010000478.1:0-249 GCF_051905455.1 Pelomicrobium sp. G1 | reverse complement strand
AATCTGAACCAGGCGCGGATGAAAGGCGCTGTGCTGACCGGCGCCATGCTTCGCGACGTGCTGGCCAACGCGGTCAAGGATGCTCCGCCGCCACTGCGCCAGGACACGAGGCAAGGGAAAAAGCCCCAGTGAACGACAAAACCATCGACGGCGAAGCGGCCCTCGCCGAATCGTCCCGGACGGACAGTCCGGCGGTGCCACTGCCGCGGTTCTGGCCGGCAGTAACCGGGGAGTTCCTCGGTACTTTCG
>NZ_JBQACR010000477.1:0-249 GCF_051905455.1 Pelomicrobium sp. G1 | reverse complement strand
ACGTTGGGCGGCTTTTCCTGCAGCGTTTCGAGGGTCTAGACCGGCAAGCGCTCGAGGCGCCGCTGGCGGCCGTAGATCAGGTTGGTGATGGCGCGCGAGACCATGACCGCGCTGAAGATGGAAGTAAGGATGCCGATGCACAGGGTCACGGCGAAGCCGCGCACGGGGCCGGAGCCAAGCCAGAATAGGGCGAAGCCCGCGATCAGGGTGGTGATGTTGGAGTCGACGATGGTGTCGAGCGCTCGCTCG
>NZ_JBQACR010000476.1:0-249 GCF_051905455.1 Pelomicrobium sp. G1 | reverse complement strand
GGTCGGGGTTCTCGGGCATGCGCTCGAGGGCCTTGCCGAGGAGATCGAAGGCCTCCTGATAGGCCTCCGCATCCCGCAGCAACTGGGCCTCGGCCAGGACCAGGGGGACCTCCTGGTCCGGATTCTCCTGCGCCACCTGCAGCAGGTAGGTCCGCCCTTCCTCCATCTTGCCCTGCTTGGCCAGCACGGTAGCGTAGCGCACCCGGGCCTGGAGCTTGTGTTCTCCTTTGCCCACGGACAGGTACCAGG
>NZ_JBQACR010000475.1:0-250 GCF_051905455.1 Pelomicrobium sp. G1 | reverse complement strand
CCTCAGCTCCTCCAGGTTCGCGACGATGGCCGCATCGAGCTTCGCGGCCTCCGTCTGCTGCTCGCGCAGTTGCGCGAACAGCCGCTGCATCTTCTCATCGAACGGCTCTCCGTCGTCGCGGGCCGCCTCGGCGCCGACGTAGCGGCCGGGCGTGAGTACGTGGCCGTACTTGCGCACTTCGTCCAGCGTCGCGCTCTTGCAAAACCCTGGAATGTCCACATATGCCGTCATCCCAGGGTTACCCTCACCC
>NZ_JBQACR010000474.1:0-250 GCF_051905455.1 Pelomicrobium sp. G1 | reverse complement strand
CACCAGCGCCTCGGGCGGATTCGCGCGCAGGAGGTCGGCGAGCCGCTCGCGGAAGGTGACCAGGTCCCCGGTCTCCTCCAGCAGCGCCACCAGCTCCTCCACCCGGGGGCCGAGGAGCCGCTCCCACTCCCCCGCCAGGGTCTCGGCGCCCTCGGCCAGGGCGAGCTGGTCCTCCACCCGCCGCGCCTGGGCGGCGTCGGGCTCGGCGAGCTCCGCGCCCGTCTCCGGTCCCTCCCCCTGAGGGGGAAGG
>NZ_JBQACR010000473.1:0-250 GCF_051905455.1 Pelomicrobium sp. G1 | reverse complement strand
CCGAAGATCCTCAGCCGTCAATCGATTTCGAGGCGTGCTAGAGGCATGTTTGCGGCAGCGTACGCTGGACCAGGCTGTCGTCGCATCGGGCTTCTTTCAAGAGGGTCCGAAGTTCTCTGGATCGGGAATCTTTGCGCTCACACCCCATCGATGCTGTAGTCCGCTGGATCTCGTCTTCGTGGGAGTCCACAACCAGTATTGGACTGCTCAGTTCAATACGTTCGTCACGTCCGTCCAAACCATGAACTGC
>NZ_JBQACR010000472.1:0-250 GCF_051905455.1 Pelomicrobium sp. G1 | reverse complement strand
GTTGGGGAGCCTCGTCGACCACCACCGTTTTACACGCGGGAGGGGGCTCCGCGACGCCCACTTCCTGCAGCACCAGGTCGGAGAAAAAGAGGTGGTGGTTCACCACCACCACGTCCGCCGCCAGCGCTGCGCGCCGGGCCCGCATGAGGAAACAGCGGGCGTAATACGGGCAGCCGGGCCCCAGGCAGTTGTCCCGGGTGGACGTGACCGCTGGCCACACGGGGGAGTCCTCGGGCACATCGGGTAGCTC
>NZ_JBQACR010000471.1:0-250 GCF_051905455.1 Pelomicrobium sp. G1 | reverse complement strand
GTGTACGACGTCGGCCTGTGCATGAATCCGGACTGCCGCAAGCTCACCACGGACGGCTCGGATCGCTGCAGCGACTGCGGCGGCGCCGTGCGCCCGGCGGTGCTGTGCCGCACCTGCGGCCAGGACTTCGTCAAGGTTCGGTTCGACCCGGATCACCCGGTTCAAACACTCGCCGACGAAGACTTCCTGAGCGACGAGGAAACCAGGTTCATCACTCCTCGCCTGGTGGGCGAGCGCGATTCCGACGAAG
>NZ_JBQACR010000470.1:0-250 GCF_051905455.1 Pelomicrobium sp. G1 | reverse complement strand
CCCGGGTAGGGGAAGCGGATGCGCTCGTCGCCCGAGCCGTAGAGGATCACCTGCTGTATCTTCTCCGGCAGCTCCTCGAAGGGCTCTTCGATGTCGAAGCCGTAGTGCTTCGCGAGGCTCACGAGGAGCTGGTAATAGAACTGGTTGCGCCGGTACCAACCCCGAATGGCGCCGGCGCCGAGGGATAGGTGGGGAAAGGCTACCACCCGCTTCGGGTCGAAGAAGGTGCTGGTTCACAGTCCGTCGCATT
>NZ_JBQACR010000046.1:0-909 GCF_051905455.1 Pelomicrobium sp. G1 | reverse complement strand
GGCCATTGCCGACCTCTTGGCGCGCGGAGACGAGCCTTGCGGGTGGCAGCGAGCGATGGCTGGCGTCCGGCATCCGTGGGCGATTTTCAATGGCCGGCGCTGCTGGTCGCCAAGGGGGTGAGTCTTTGGAAGGGGGAAAGGCGTCCTGCGCAAGCAGAGCGATGCCCGCAACAAAAATGAACAATGAACAAACACCCGGCTCGGCATGCCGTAAAGGGGTTGCACAATCTGATGAACCGGAGCGTTCACTGACCAACATCAACCGGTAAATTCGACTGCGATGGTGACGCTCCGACCGACACGCGAGCTCCAATCGGTGCTGGCCCCGATGACAGCGGCGGCCCATTCAGACACCGCACTCGGGGACTGGTATGTCAATCGACTTGTCGTTAATCGACGGCCGCTCCTCCTTCTTGTCAGCTCAACCTCATTGCTGCCGATTTTGTTACCGGCGCGTGACGCTCGGACTCTTCCGAACCGCCTGGCCGAAGTCGTCGCGGAACGCCTGGCTCGCCTGGGCATCGCATCGTCGCTTATCCGTGCCGAGACCTCGGTGATGAGTCAAGTCCATATCGATGTCACCATCGACCGCTCTGTGCTCGGGATCATGGTGGACTTCGCAAAGGCTGTCCCGCACTTCCTCGATGTTGGAGCCTGGGACGAGGCTTGGCTGCGCATGGTCGAAGACCGGTTGTCAGAAAGACCATGCCATGCAAGGAAAGGTCTTGATCGGCTCATATTCCCGCATAAAAAGACCTCAGAATTGCTAGCCCAAAAATGGGCTGACTAGAACCTATCTCAAAATTGCCTTAGCAGCATGGTGATACACGCCAACTGCACGAAACCCAGGAAGTTTGCGGCGTAGTATTCCCAGCGAACCAAGAGGCGGCGCTTCCATTGCAACCAGGC
>NZ_JBQACR010000469.1:0-250 GCF_051905455.1 Pelomicrobium sp. G1 | reverse complement strand
ACCCCCAGGCCGTTGAAGATGGAGGCGAATTCCACCGCGATGTAGCCGCCCCCCACTACCAGCGCTCGCTCTGGAAGCCGCTCCAGGAAAAACGCAGCGTCGGAGGTGATCCCGAGCGCCGCCCCCGGGATCGGCGGCACGACGGCGTGGGCGCCAGTGGCCACCAGGAGGTGACCGGCGGTATAGTCCCGCTCCCCCACCCGGACCCGATGGGGACCCAGCACCCGGGCGCGGCCGCGCAGCAGGGTCA
>NZ_JBQACR010000468.1:0-250 GCF_051905455.1 Pelomicrobium sp. G1 | reverse complement strand
ACCAAGCGCGGCAAGGGCGTGAAGATCCTGGCGATCGTGGATCGCCATGGACTGCCGCTGTCGGTGAGCACGCATGCGGCCAACCACCACGAGGTCACGCTGGTGCAGTTGAGCTTCGACTTCTACATGATCGAAGCAAAGCCCGAGAATCTTGATTGGTGATCGCGCCTGCGACAGCGACACCCTGGACCAAGAGCTGAAGAAGGAGGGCGTGGAGCTCATTGCGCCGCATCGCTCCAACCGCAAGCTC
>NZ_JBQACR010000467.1:0-251 GCF_051905455.1 Pelomicrobium sp. G1 | reverse complement strand
CCATCATGCGGTCCGGGCCGGGTCCATCGATGATGCGCCCTTTGAGGGTGATCGTGCCTTCCATTGGCTTTAGAAAGCCGCCGACCGCCTTGAGCAAGGTAGATTTGCCGCAACCTGACGGCCCTAGCAAGACGAACCTGTCGCTTTTAAGGACACCAAAGCTGACACGATAGGTTGCGGTAACGAGATGCTGCTTCGTCTTGTACTGAAGCGTGACGCCCTGCACATCCAGCAATGGTCCACCCACGTGC
>NZ_JBQACR010000466.1:0-251 GCF_051905455.1 Pelomicrobium sp. G1 | reverse complement strand
CGGGACCAGTTGCACGGGATGAGCCGCACGGGGCGGGTGGCGAGGCTGTTCAATCACGAAGGGGAACCGCTGCTGGCGATGAACCCGGAAGACATGGTGCGGCGCGGGCTGCGCGACGGCGATCTCGCGCGGGTGGCGAGCCATCGTGGGGCGATCGTGGTACGCGTCAAGGCTTCCGAGGAGCAGCGTCCGGGCCAGGTGTTCCTGCCCATGCCCTGGGTTTCCCGCTTTATGGCGGGCCACGGCACCAA
>NZ_JBQACR010000465.1:0-251 GCF_051905455.1 Pelomicrobium sp. G1 | reverse complement strand
GCTTGGTCGCCCGGAGGTTGGCCATCTGAAAGGAGGGTGTCATGAAGATACGTTCATTCGTCGCACCGGCAATAATCGGATTCGTGCTTCTGTTGACGCAAGGCATTGGAGTACAGGCTGCTGAAGTGAAGGTCATTGCGGATGGCGCTTTTGCACCCGCGCTAGAGGAGCTCGGCCCCCAGTTCGAGCGCACGACCGGCCACAAGCTCGTAATTCAGAACGGGATACTCGGGACGATAAAACGGCAGATA
>NZ_JBQACR010000464.1:0-251 GCF_051905455.1 Pelomicrobium sp. G1 | reverse complement strand
AGATAGAGGTCCGCGGCCACGTCCAGGGCGGCCTTGGCGTGCCGCAGCCGCTCGAGGCGGTCCCTCGCCTCGGCGGGGTGCAGATAGCCTTGCGTCACGCCGAGCCGGATCTCCTCGGCATAGGCGGCGATGAGGGCGTAGCCCAAGGCGATGCGGTCGGTCATCTCGGCCCGCGCCTCCGGGCGCGCGCCCACCGCGGCGGCGAGGGATCCGTCCGGCGAGATCGCCCGCAGGGTGGCGCAGCCCGGCAG
>NZ_JBQACR010000463.1:0-251 GCF_051905455.1 Pelomicrobium sp. G1 | reverse complement strand
CGGCCCAGGCCCAGGTGCTGGCCCTGTCCACGGGGCTGCCCTTGAGGCGCGTGCCGGACGAGATCGCCCGCCGCACTTTCCAGGAATTCACTTCCACCGACAGCTATGCGATCCTCCATTTCGAGGCGCTGAAGCGGCTCCTGGCCGGGGTCGATCCCGATTACACCGCCTGAAGTTTCTGTCGCCCCCGCTCGGCTGCACCAGGGGCCGGGGCTCTGCTATCCTTCGCCGGGAGGCCGACCCTCCCGGAG
>NZ_JBQACR010000462.1:0-252 GCF_051905455.1 Pelomicrobium sp. G1 | reverse complement strand
CCATGTTATTCTCCGAAAATGCGTCGGACCCGGAGTGAACAAAGTTGCAGCCACCTTTCTTCCCCATGTCCTTTCTCTTCTACGGAACTTCTGTTGCTGTGAATAGTGTTTCTGGCCATCGAACTTTGGGGTTTCCCATGGCAATCAATATTCGGATGGCATTGCGTATGTGAGAGCAGCCGCCGCATAAGAGCGAGCCAAGGCCAGGCTCGTTGCACTCCCTCGACTTCACTTTGCCTAGAACTGCAACAC
>NZ_JBQACR010000461.1:0-252 GCF_051905455.1 Pelomicrobium sp. G1 | reverse complement strand
GTACTACACATGGACTCAATATTTCCTTGACCATCCCTTGTCTAACAAATATTGAACCTGTCTTTTCACCTCCTCATTCTCTTGAGGTGTCAATATGTAAATTTCTTTATTTGGAAGGATTTCTTCTGGTATCAATTCAATGTGATGACTGATGCTTCTGATAGGTGGCAATGAGTTTGGAAACTCATCTACTACAATATCAACAAAATTCCCTAGTAGCTCCTGATCTTCCTTAGGAAAATCCTCCAGTGA
>NZ_JBQACR010000460.1:0-252 GCF_051905455.1 Pelomicrobium sp. G1 | reverse complement strand
CTCGTGGACACCAGCGGGCAGCGGCTCTCCCGGCGCGACGAGCTGCTCGGCATCAACGGCTATCTCGCCCACCTGGCCAAGGCCTTGGCCTTCGCCCGCGCCCGAGGGCATCTCCTGCTCGCGCTGGTCTATGGCGAAGCAGTGAGCGGCGGCTTTCTCTCCTTTGGCATGATGGCCGACTACGTGTACGCGCTGCGCGACGCCCAAGTGCGGGTGATGAACCTCGCCGCCATGGCGCGCGTGACCAAGATC
>NZ_JBQACR010000045.1:0-912 GCF_051905455.1 Pelomicrobium sp. G1 | reverse complement strand
GGTGGGCGCGATCCACACCTACTTGGAGCTGTTCGGCCGCTATTTCGTCGATCTCACGCCGCGCGTCGCCCTGATCGCGGCCCAGGCCGCGGATCGCGAAGGCAACCTCTTCACCGGACCCAACACCGAGGACACGCCGGCACTCGCGGAGGCCACCGCCTTCCGGAGCGGCATCGTCGTCGCCCAGGTGAACGAGCTGGTGGACCGGGTGCCGCGGGTGGACATTCCCGCCGACTGGGTGGACTTCGTGGTGCAAAGCCCCGCACCCCATTACATCGAGCCCCTCTTCACCCGCGATCCGGCCCAGATCTCCGAGGTCCAGGTGCTGATGGCGATGATGGCCATCCAGGGCATCTACGCCAAGTACCGGGTGAGCCGCCTCAACCATGGCATCGGCTTCGACACCGCGGCGGTGGAGCTCCTGCTTCCCACCTACGCCGAGGAGCTGGGACTCAAGGGCAGGATCTGCCGGCACTGGGCGTTGAATCCCCATCCCACGCTCATTCCCGCGATCGAGTCGGGGTTCGTCGAGTCCATCCACTGCTTCGGCTCGGAGCTGGGCATGGAGGCCTACATCGCGGCGCGGCCCGACGTCTTCTTCACGGGCCCCGACGGGAGCCTGCGCTCCAACCGGGCCTTCTGCCAGGTCGCCGGCCACTATGCCTGCGACATGTTCATCGGCTCCACCCTGCAGATCGACCTCGCGGGCAACAGCTCCACCGCCACCCTGGGCCGCATCACCGGCTTCGGCGGTGCCCCCAACATGGGGGCGGACGCCCGCGGCCGGCGCCATGGGAGCCCCGCCTGGCTCAAGGCCGGGGAGGAGGCAGGCGGCGCCGGGGGCGGCATGCCGCGCGGGCGCAAGCTCGTGGTGCAGATAGTGGAGACCTTCCGCGCCCCCTCCCAGCCCAC
>NZ_JBQACR010000459.1:0-252 GCF_051905455.1 Pelomicrobium sp. G1 | reverse complement strand
CAAGGAGGGATTAGTATCGAAGACTACCGGCATGTGAAAGCGTGGGTCGAGCGGATCAAGGCGCTGCCCGGGTTCACTCCCAGGCCGGGCATGTGAGCGCCCCTTAGATGAGCACCGTGGCAGGGCGGGGAACAGCATCACGGCCTTTATCTTTGGCGTAACCAAGAGGATTCAGTTCCATGATCACCTATCCAGCGTACAAGGTGGCGGCCATGCACGTGGCTCCCGTGTTTCTTGACGCGGAAGCCACCG
>NZ_JBQACR010000458.1:0-252 GCF_051905455.1 Pelomicrobium sp. G1 | reverse complement strand
TTCCAGCACCGAGCCCTCCATGGCCCAAGCTCCACCCGACGAAGAAACTCCTGGCGAGAGCCCACTCGACGTGGCGGGGTGGCTGACCCGGCACGGAGACGCGCTCCTCCATTATGCCCTAGTCATGGTAAAAAATGAAGAGCAGGCGAAGGACCTGGTCCAGGAGACCCTGCTCGCCGCCTGGAAGGGGCGCAACGGCTACCAGGGGCGGGCGTCGGAGAAGACCTGGCTCACCGCCATACTCAAGAACAA
>NZ_JBQACR010000457.1:0-252 GCF_051905455.1 Pelomicrobium sp. G1 | reverse complement strand
ACCATGCTCACCTGCTATGACGCGAGCTTCGCCACCCTGCTGGACAACGCCGGCGTGGACACCCTGCTGGTGGGGGACTCCCTGGGCAACGTGATCAAGGGGGAGGAGACCACCCTCACCGTGACCCTGGAGGAGATGGCCTACCACACCCGTTGCGTCGCCCGGGGCGCCAAGCGGGCTCTAGTGATCGCCGACATGCCCTTCGGCACCTTCCAGGTGAGTCCGGAGAGGACCTTCGAGAACGCTGTGCCC
>NZ_JBQACR010000456.1:0-253 GCF_051905455.1 Pelomicrobium sp. G1 | reverse complement strand
ATCGATATGTGGACATGCGGCTAGTTATGGTTATCAGGGTATCGCCCCTTACTTCTCGACCAAGGGTTTCTTCCTATGGCCGGCAATATCTGATCACGCAGATCATCGAAGGTAAAACCCTAAACAACCTTTCTGAGCAAGAAGGCCTTGAAGAAGCTTCTTCAAATGCACTAGGATTCATTCTAGCGATTGTTATGCCCGAGCTTGCTCAGCTGAAATCTCGCGAACGCCGTCATGAGGGTTTCGTCATGCC
>NZ_JBQACR010000455.1:0-253 GCF_051905455.1 Pelomicrobium sp. G1 | reverse complement strand
GCTGAGCCCCTCCCTGGGCGGTGCCTTGTTCGCCGCCGGGTGGCTCTCCGCGCCGCTGGTGGCGTGCGGCGTGCTGAAGATCTTCTATGACCTGGCGCTGCTCAAGGCCTTCCATCGGGTGAAGCCGGCCCACTAAGCCCCTGCCCCCTTGAACCCGGGCGAAGGCCCCAGCAAAATCCCGCATGCCGAAGCATAACAACTGCTCCCCTGTCCCAGGCGCTCGTCCGAAGGAGTCAAGCGCACCATGCGTACC
>NZ_JBQACR010000454.1:0-253 GCF_051905455.1 Pelomicrobium sp. G1 | reverse complement strand
GGTTGAAGTGACCGTTGGGATCGATCCGCTGCTTGTAGGCGCGGAACGCTTCGACCTCGCCCGGCTCAAGGAATTCCAGCTTGGTGATGCCGATGCCGTGCTCGCCGGAGACGACGCCGCCCAGAGACTTGGCCAGGGCCATGATGCGGCGCACGGCGGCGTTGGCCTCCTGAAGCATTTCGTAGTCGTCGGAGTTGACCGGGATGTTGGTGTGCACGTTGCCGTCACCGGCGTGCATGTGCAGGGCCACGAA
>NZ_JBQACR010000453.1:0-253 GCF_051905455.1 Pelomicrobium sp. G1 | reverse complement strand
GAGCTTCGCGAATCCCACGACCGGCTGCGGGAGCTGACGGCGGCGCTGGAATCCGTGCGCGAAGACGAGCGGGCGCGCATTTCCCGGGAATTGCACGACGAGCTCGGCCAGCAGTTGACGGCGCTGCGGATGGACGTCTCCTGGCTTGCCTCGCGGCTCCCCCCCAGTCAGCCGGGGTTGCTGGAAAAGCTAAACAACATGAAGGCGACCATCGACGCCACGGTGCGCGCGACCCGGCGGATATCCGCCGAAC
>NZ_JBQACR010000452.1:0-253 GCF_051905455.1 Pelomicrobium sp. G1 | reverse complement strand
GCTCGATGAGCGCCCCATAAGTCATCCCGGTGCCGGCGGCAAAGCGCAGCCGCTGGAAAGGCGCGGAACCCTGTGCATCCCGGGGGTCGAAACGGGGGAAATGGAGCTCGTCGCCTTCGTTCCCCACGCGGATCACCAGCGACCCCAAGGGCAAGGAGAGCATCTCGGGGACGATGCCCGCCCTGAAGGCGATCTCGGTCACGGCGGGATCGTCGATCACCACTCGCCCCGCCCCGCGCTCGAAGGGGTAGAC
>NZ_JBQACR010000451.1:0-253 GCF_051905455.1 Pelomicrobium sp. G1 | reverse complement strand
CTGCCGCCCGTCCCCCCAGCGCTTTCTTCCCTCGAGCTCGAGGAGCTCGGCCTGTTGCCGAAAATACCCTGGGACGGGGGCCTACGCGCCGCTTGGTGCCCCGGCGAAGCGGGGGCCCAGGCGCGGCTCGAAACTTTCCTGAACACCGCCCTTCCCCGCTACGCCGAGGCGCGGGATCGGCTAGACCTGGCAGGCACCTCCCGGCTCTCCCCCCACCTCCACTTCGGCGAGATCGGCCCGCGCCAGGTCGCCG
>NZ_JBQACR010000450.1:0-254 GCF_051905455.1 Pelomicrobium sp. G1 | reverse complement strand
CCCCTGGTGCTACCGGGGCTGCGGCCCGCCGCGCCGGCGCGCTTCGCTTTCGAGCCGCAGGTGAAGGCGGGTGAGCGGCTTGCGCCCGGCGCGGTGTTCGGATCGGCTGTCTCGGCAACCGCACCCGGGCGCACCCACCGCTGCCTGGTGCCGCCCGACACCGAAGGCGAGGTGGTGCGCGTCGCCCCACCGGGCGAATATGACGAAGACGTGCCCCTCGTCACGCTCGAGACCCCCGACGGGCGGACCCGCCC
>NZ_JBQACR010000044.1:0-920 GCF_051905455.1 Pelomicrobium sp. G1 | reverse complement strand
ACCGAGGGGCGCGCGGTGGGCGGCATGCCGGCGCTGGCGGGGAAACCCAAGGAAGATCTTTACAAGGCGCTCAGAGCCTTCAAAGACGGCTCGAAGCCCGCCACCGTCATGCACCAGCACGCCAAGGGCTACAGCGACGAGCAGCTCGAGCGCATCGCCGCGTACTTTGCCAAGCAGAAACCCTGAGGCTAGCGGGAGGAGGCGAACATGAAAAAGATTGATCGACGCGAGTTTCTGAAGCTTCTGGGCGGCGCGGGTGCGGCGGCGCTGCCGGGTTTGAAGGGCTGTGCCGCGCCGGGGATGATGCCCGGGGCGGCGCCCAAGGCGCGGGTGGTGGTGGTGGGCGGCGGCTTTGCCGGGGCGACCGCGGCCAAGTACGTGCGGCTATGGGACCCGGGCATTGACGTGACCCTGGTGGAGCGGCAGCCCGAATTCATCTCCTGCCCCTTAAGCAACCTGGTGCTCGCTGGCGTGCGGCGGCTGCCCGAGATCAGCCGCCCCTACGACCCGCTCCAAAGCCGCTGGGGCGTGCGGCTGGTGCGCGATGAAGCCATCGCCATCGACCTGGACAAGCGGCAAGTGCGCCTGGCGCGGGGCAACCCCTTGTCCTATGACCGACTGATCGTGGCCCCGGGCATCGACTTCATGTGGGAGACGATTCCGGGCTTAGCGAGCCCGGCGGCCCAGGAGCGGGTGCCCCATGCCTGGAAGGCGGGCCCCCAGACCCTCGTGCTGCGCCGTCAGCTCGAAGCCATGCGCGACGGAGGCGTGTACGCGATTGCCATCCCCAAGATGCCCTACCGCTGCCCCCCGGGGCCCTACGAGCGGGTGAGCCTCGTCGCTTTCTACTTGAAGCAGGCCAAGCCCCGCGCCAAGATCCTGATCCTGGATGCGAACCCCGACATCACCTCCAAGAAGGG
>NZ_JBQACR010000449.1:0-254 GCF_051905455.1 Pelomicrobium sp. G1 | reverse complement strand
CAGCAAGCGCAGCCTCGGCGACAAGCGCCGGCACCTTTCCGCCGCCCAGATCGAGGAGATCGTGCGCCTTTACGGCCGCTTCGAGGAGAACGGGCGCTCCAAGATCTTCGACAACGCCGACTTCGGCTACACGCGCGTCACCGTCGAGCGGCCGTTGCGCCTGCGGTACCAGATGACGAACGAGAACAAGGCGCGCTTCCTCGACGCCTGCCCGCACCTGCTCGACGACGCGCAGGCGATCGACGAGGCGCTGG
>NZ_JBQACR010000448.1:0-254 GCF_051905455.1 Pelomicrobium sp. G1 | reverse complement strand
CTGCCCGCAACCCAGGGTCTTGGCGGACTCGATGGCCTTGCCCACCCCGTCCTGGAACTCGCCCACCCGGTCCGGGTGGCAGGCAATGCCCCGCTTCCCCTTGCCCCAATCCCCCGCGGGCAGGTTGTGCAGCACCTGGACGAGCCCGTGGCGGTCCAGGCGCTCCTGAGCGCGTTCTTGTCGTAGGGGTAAGGAAGCAGATAATCCACGCCTCGGAAGCCGGCCTTGGCCGCGGCGGCGAACCGGTCCAGGAA
>NZ_JBQACR010000447.1:0-254 GCF_051905455.1 Pelomicrobium sp. G1 | reverse complement strand
GGGGGGGGGGGGGGAGGGAGGGAAGCAAGAGCAGATCTACAAAGCGGCGGAGTTCTACGCCCGCATCCGGCAGGCGCACCCCGAGGCAGCCATCAGTTTTACCGGCCACAGCCTGGGCGGAGGTCTCGCGGCGCTGATGGGAGTATTTTTCGATCGAACGGCGGTCACCTTCGATCCAGCGCCGTTTCGGGCGAGCGTGAACAACGACGCACGGCAGGCGCTGCGAGACCACCTAGCCGGGACCATCAATCCCG
>NZ_JBQACR010000446.1:0-254 GCF_051905455.1 Pelomicrobium sp. G1 | reverse complement strand
GGTGTATAAGCTGCTGGACTTCGCCGAGGCCAGCACCGGATCGTTCCGCTCGGGCTTCGGCACTTCCACCGTCCTGGGTTGCGGCCTCTTTGCCTGCATTGCCGGCTCGGATGCGGCGGACGCGGCGGCCATCGGCCGCATCACCATGGACCGGCTGGGGGAGCGGGGCTACCCAAAGCCTTACGCCTGCGCCCTGGTGGCGGCGGGCGCCTGCACCGGCATCCTGAGCCCGCCTTCCATCGCCTACATTATCA
>NZ_JBQACR010000445.1:0-254 GCF_051905455.1 Pelomicrobium sp. G1 | reverse complement strand
ACTCATTGTAGGAAACGCGAAAGCATCTCTCGAGCGCGAGATAGTATGCATCGAGCACAAGAAAGAGTACCGTGGGAATAACAGCGATCAGTGCGTATTTAGGCTTGCCCTTGTCGGCCACGATGACCAAGATTGCAGCGACAAGCGTGATGCACCATGCCTTGCAGGACGCACTGTTCGACGCCATGCGCTGGATGACTGCCTGAGCAATGCTCGGATGTGCCTGCACAGGCGCTGAGTCCTCGCTGTAAGAT
>NZ_JBQACR010000444.1:0-254 GCF_051905455.1 Pelomicrobium sp. G1 | reverse complement strand
GCGCTCGCCCGGCGCGGGTCGCGCCCCGCGGCCTGGAACAGGGCCAGCACTCCGGGGGGCGCGTCCAGGGCCCGGATACGCGCGAGCCCCTGGTGCACCAGGATGCGGTTGTTGTGATCCAGCTTCACCACGTCGGCCACGGTGCCGAGGGCCACCAGGGACAGGAGCCGGGCCAGGTTGGGCTCAGGCGTCCGGGCGAAGGCCCCGCGGGCGCGCAGCTCCGCCCGCAAAGCCAGCATCAGGTAGAACAGGAC
>NZ_JBQACR010000443.1:0-254 GCF_051905455.1 Pelomicrobium sp. G1 | reverse complement strand
TTGAGATAGGTTTTAGATCTTGGTCAGCCTTGCCGCGACGGCAACCAAGGCAGGGACGACTCATGGCCGGCCTGGAGGGCCGAGGCGAGCACGGCCGGGTCCTCGATATATTCGTGGACCATCTGGGTTCGCGGGCTGCGCATGTCGAACCATGCCTGAGCGCCTGGGATTTGACCCGTTCCGCGACTCGAGGGTCGAGGATCACAGGACCTTCCCCTCTCGGCGAGCCACGTCGTGGATGGGAAGACTCGCAA
>NZ_JBQACR010000442.1:0-254 GCF_051905455.1 Pelomicrobium sp. G1 | reverse complement strand
ATAGGACAAGGGGTTGCCCCGCGCCAGGCGCACTTGCCGCTTGTCCAGGGCGATGGCGATGGCTTCATCGCGCACCATCCGCACGCCCCAGCGGCTTTGGAGCGGGTCGTAGGGGCGGCTGATCTCGGGCAGCCGCCGCACGCCAGCGAGCACCCGGTTGCTTAAGGGGCAGGAGATGAATTCGGGCTGCCGCTCCACCAGGGTCACGTCAATGCCCTGGTCCCATGGCCGCACGTACTTGGCCGCGGTCGCCC
>NZ_JBQACR010000441.1:0-254 GCF_051905455.1 Pelomicrobium sp. G1 | reverse complement strand
CCTTACCGCCACTGCACGGCACGCCCACCTGGTCCTGCCGGCGGCTCAATGGGGAGAGATGAACCTCACATCGATCAACGGCGAGCGACGCCTGCGCCTATACCAGCGCTTCATGGACCCGCCGGGCGAGGCGATCCCGGACTGGACAATCCTCGCCCGATACGCGAAGCGCCTGCGGCAGCTTTATCTGGAGGACAAAAACCCCTTGATGGCCAACCGCTTCCTCGATTACGACTGGAAGAGCGAAGAAGACG
>NZ_JBQACR010000440.1:0-254 GCF_051905455.1 Pelomicrobium sp. G1 | reverse complement strand
GGCGAAGCCTTGCATGATGGGATTCTGCCGCTCCCCCGTCTTGTAATCGGTGAGGGCCTTCTCCAGGTAGTCCCGGTACTGGCCCGCGAGCCTGGGGTACGCGGGAGCGATGGGCGCATCCCCCGTCGGCCCGTGACACGCGGCGCACACCTCGGTGGCGATCTTCTTGCCCGCCTCGGGATTGGCCGCCCACGCCCCCGTGGCGCCGAGCAGGCAGCACAAAGCGAGGGACAGCGTTCTTTTCATTCCTCCCC
>NZ_JBQACR010000043.1:0-962 GCF_051905455.1 Pelomicrobium sp. G1 | reverse complement strand
TGGTAGGCGAGCGGGAACGGCGGGAGCGGGAAGCGATCCTGGCCCAGGCCCGGGCCGAGGCGCGTCGAATCGTGGCCGAGGCGCGATCCGAGGCACGCAAGCGGGTGCGCCGGGACGTGGAGGAGATGCGCCAGTGGATGCGCCGGGAAATCGGACGGGCGGAAGCGGCGTTCGAGACCGCGAAGCGCCGCCATCGGTCGCAGCACGACGCGGCGCTGCTCGAGGCGGGATGGGGGCGGCTGCGAGAGGCCCTCGCCGCCCGCTGGCGGGACCCCGCGGCGAGGCGCGCCTGGGTGGAGATGCTCCTTCGGGAAGCGCTCGCGAGCTTGCCCAAGACCGCCTGGGACATCGTCCATCCTCGCGACTGGCCGGAGGCGAAGCGCACCGCGCTGGCACAACGCCTGGAAGGTGCGCTGGGCCATCCGCCCCGCTTCCACCCATCCCCGGACTGCTCAGCCGGGTTAAAGCTGTGCGCCGGCGGCGCCTGCCTGGACGGAACCCTCGAGGCAATCCTGCTGGACCGCCCGGAGATCGAAGCGCGGCTCCTCGCGGAGCTGGGCAGGGAAGCGAGCAAACGCCAGGCGGCGGGAGCGAAATAGGGAGTGTCCTGAAAATGCTTGACGGCGCTCCACCCTCTCACCTTCCCCCTCTCTCAGCGGGAGAGGGGAACAGGACCGCGGTCAATGGTTCGTCAACCATTGACCGGGGGCCCAATCGATGAGCGAAGCGGAAATCACCTGGATCAGCGGACCCGTGCTGCGCGCCAGGACCCGGGGCACCTTCCAGATGCGGGAAGCGGTGGAAGTGGGCGAAAGGCGCCTCCTCAGCGAAGTCATTCGCATCGAAAACGATGGGATCGTCGCCCAGGTCTACGAGGACACCACGGGCCTGCGGCCCGGGGCGGTGGTGCGGGGCAGCGGCCAGCCCCTTTCCGTGCCCCTGGGGCCGGGGCTCCTCGGTGG
>NZ_JBQACR010000439.1:0-255 GCF_051905455.1 Pelomicrobium sp. G1 | reverse complement strand
CGTTAAGTGAGGAGGAGAACCGGCCACCGGGCCGGGCAGCCCACAGCAAGTCCTCCTGACGGCCCACGGGACGCACCCACGTGAAGTCACCGAACACCGGATCATTGACGAACGCTCCTGCCAGCTCCTCGGTGGTCTCAAAGTCAGGAAACGAGACAGTGACGGTGATAAGAGCCTGGATCTCGACCTCACGCTCATCGGCGGCCAGCTCGGCGTTGTAGTCGACGAGCCCCTGAGCGGAATGCTCGATAGACA
>NZ_JBQACR010000438.1:0-255 GCF_051905455.1 Pelomicrobium sp. G1 | reverse complement strand
CACATAAACCTCCGATTTTCTGAGAATCGTTTTTACGCTCTGGCCGGTTACTGCCTGCATGCGAGAGACGCTCTGGAAGGGCATTTACCGGCTTCGGCAGGACGGTCCTGACGAAACCTACCTTTCCATCAGTCTCGGTCGCATATCAGAGTTCTTAGATGTACAACCACAGCAACATGCCGTCGTGCGCGTCCTCGAGGACGGGACGGTACAAATCGAGGTGATAGATGATGAATCAACAGAACGGGAATAACC
>NZ_JBQACR010000437.1:0-255 GCF_051905455.1 Pelomicrobium sp. G1 | reverse complement strand
CGGCCGAAAGGCCGGCGCCGGGTTCCCGTCGCTCATGGTTTTCATTGTCCCATATTGTCCCATACTCGTCCGCGGGCCGTCCATTAAAACGCTATCTTTTATCATATATAAGATATGAATTGACAGCGGGCAACGGTGCTTCTTAAAATTCTTCGCAAGCGAAGCCCGCACTAGCGCTTGCGCACGAGACGGCGCGCCCCTCGCCTTCCTTCCAACCCTCTTGGCCCTGGAGTACGTTCCATGAAAGCCCCCATC
>NZ_JBQACR010000436.1:0-255 GCF_051905455.1 Pelomicrobium sp. G1 | reverse complement strand
TTTTTCTTCCACATGGCAACCTCCTTTCCTGTTCACGCTCCGGGGGCTCAGAAACTGCCGCGCCAGATGATGGTGAAATCACTGCCGTAACGGTCGTAGTGCCGAGGATAGTAATGGTGGTACTCCTTGTAGTACGGCCGGTAGATGATCCTCGGCGGCCCGTAATAGTAGTGATAGTGGTAGTACCGGTGCCCGGGAGGCACCCAGCCTTGGTGCTTCCAGTGATGGCGTTTCTTCCAATGGTCGTGCTTCCAG
>NZ_JBQACR010000435.1:0-256 GCF_051905455.1 Pelomicrobium sp. G1 | reverse complement strand
AGCCACACCCACCCCTTCACGAACCCCAAAAACCGCCGGACCCAGAGCTTTTTCTCGGTTGCTGACCTGAGAGCTGGCCGGAATCAAGCATAAGGTCTTTCAACCTTTACTTTTACGGTACCTCGGGGACCTCCCACCCAGATCCTGACTCTTCAACAAACCTCACTTTCGTCGTCGACTTGCAATTGCTACAGCGGTGTCGTCGTCGTCGAGATCGATCGATTCAGCAGCCTGCGCGGGAGGAGAAAACCTGGAC
>NZ_JBQACR010000434.1:0-256 GCF_051905455.1 Pelomicrobium sp. G1 | reverse complement strand
CCGTAGCCCAGCGCCGTGACAGCCGCCGTGCCTCGGAAGTCCCGGCCGGCGCCGTCCGGATCGTCCCCCGAGCGGCCCACCACGATGAGCTCGCGGAAGACGAAATCGCCTTTGGCGACCGGCATCGCGGTATTGAAGGTGATCGGAGCGCCAAAGACGTAGCCGCTCGCGATTCCGAGCCCGAGCGCCAGGAGCCCCTTGAACGGCCACGCCTCACTGTTTGCGCTTTTCACCGCCATCGGATCCTCCTGGAATC
>NZ_JBQACR010000433.1:0-256 GCF_051905455.1 Pelomicrobium sp. G1 | reverse complement strand
TGTGCACCCCTTCCCGGAGGGCGATCGCGGCCGTGTCCTTCACGACACCGGTGTCCAGCAGGTGCTACCAGTAGAGGCTGCGGCCCAGGGCGCGCAGCAGGACGGGATCCGGGTGGGGCGGCAGGACCGTGGCCTGGTCGCGGACCTGGACCGGCTCGGCAACCCCCGCGGGGCCCACGACCACCTTCCTGATGCCGCGCCGCCCGAACGCGAGGGGCAGGAAGGTGGTGAGGCGCACCGCCCCCGTCTCCAGGGG
>NZ_JBQACR010000432.1:0-256 GCF_051905455.1 Pelomicrobium sp. G1 | reverse complement strand
GCAGCTCCGTCTCGTCGCCCCAGTGAATCTCGGTGCCTTCCTCCTTGGCGCGGGCGGCAATCTGCGGGTAATCCTCATATCAGACGGCGGATCTGCGTCTCCTGCTCAGGCGTGAGCTGGCGACCCTCACCCAGATTGCGCCCTCGCGGCTTGACGTTGACCGCCACCCAGCCGCCTGCCAAGTCCGCCCGGTGTGTCGCCATCACCGTCGGCACCGACAGCTCCACCTGTGCGGCAACCTCACGCAGCAGCAACC
>NZ_JBQACR010000431.1:0-256 GCF_051905455.1 Pelomicrobium sp. G1 | reverse complement strand
GAGCAAAGCCGGCCCTCAGGGGCGCCCCGCCCCGGCCGGGCGGGCAAGCCTCGTGGTCGCGATCGAATCCATGGGGAAGCGGAAGCGCCGGGCACGCCCCGGTCGGCCCTGCATGGTACAGAAAGGCGCGGGACGAAGAAAGAAACCGCCGCGCCGGCGGCGGCGAGATTCAGCCCTCTCCTTCGTGGCCCGCGCCGTTGGGACGGCCGGCGGACCGGGGGGCCGCTCCCTCTTCGGCGATGCGCCGGCGCACCAC
>NZ_JBQACR010000430.1:0-256 GCF_051905455.1 Pelomicrobium sp. G1 | reverse complement strand
CCTACTTCTACGCCCCCAGCATCGACCTGTACGTGTTGCGCATCACCACGGGCAAGGATCCGGGGCGCAAGGAGTTGGTGTCCTACCGGCGGGCGGCGGGCTGAAAAGACGGCCGCGCTCAGCGCCCGGGCTCTCCGCCGTAGCCGTAGCCCCGGCCCTTGCCTCCGGGGGCCGCCCCGGCGGAGAGGGCCACTTGTCCCCGGTCGCCGCTCGCCATGCCCTGTCCCACCAGGCGGCCATCCTGGTAGAGGTGGGC
>NZ_JBQACR010000042.1:0-1076 GCF_051905455.1 Pelomicrobium sp. G1 | reverse complement strand
AGCCAGCCCTGCTCTGGGCGGCCTTCGGCGGCCTCGTCTGGTACGCCGCCGGGCACGCCCTGGGCGAGGGCCGCTGGAGCGGCCTCCCCGGCGGCCTCGGCGGCGCCCTCGAAAGCGCTTTCCAGCTCGCCCTCAACACCCTCTCCTTCGCCCGGGTGGGCGCCTTCGCCCTCGCCCACGCGGGCCTCGGCTCGGCGACGATGGCGCTGGCGGAGGCCGCCAGCGGCGCGGCGCCGGTGGTTCTCGCGCTGGGAAACGCCCTCATCATCCTGCTGGAGGGATTGGTGGTCTCGATCCAGACCACCCGTCTCGTGCTGTTCGAGTTCTTCATCCGGTTCCTGCGCGGCGAGGGCCGCCCGTTCCGCCCCCTGGCCGTGCCCTATTGACCCCGATCGAGGAGGCTTGCGTGCAGCGAAAAATGAAGATAGCCATCGCCCTCACCGTGGTTTGCGCCGTACTGGGTGCTCTCACTGGCATGCTCCTGTGGGGACCCTGGGCCCTGGCGGCGGAGGCGGCTGCGGGCGCCGCCGTGAGCGGCGAGGCGCTGAGCTGGGGCTTCGCCAGCGCCGGGGCGGCGACCGGGCTCGCGGCTATCGGCGCCGGCATCGCAGTGGCCAACGTGGGTGCCGCGGCGGTCGGGGCGATCGCGGAAAAGCCGGAGCTCTTCGGCCGGCTGCTCATCCTGGTGGGGCTGGCCGAAGGGATCGCCATCTACGGCCTGATCGTCTCGATCCTGATCCTCAACCGGCTCGCCTGACTATGGTGCCCATCTTCATCGGGGACGAAGTGAGCGCCGCCGGCTTCCGGCTCGCGGGCCTCCTCGCCCGGACGCCGCCTCCCGGCGAGGAAGCGCCGCTTTTCGAATCCGCCCTGGGCGAAACATCGCTGGTGCTGGTCACCGCCGAGGTGGCCGCCCGCATCCCCACCCCCCTCCTTTCCCGCGCTCTCGCCGGGCCGTTACCCCTGGTCCTCGTGATCCCCGACGTGCGCGGCCGCCGGGCGCCGCTGGACCTGGGACGCGCCATGCGCCTGCAGCTCGGCATGGAGCCATGAGCAGCGCGCTCGAGCAAATGCTG
>NZ_JBQACR010000429.1:0-256 GCF_051905455.1 Pelomicrobium sp. G1 | reverse complement strand
CCGCGCGCCTGGTCAATGTCTCGGATCTCGCGGCGCCATTTTCGCTCAGCCGGCCGACGATCCGCGATTACCTGACGCTGCTCGCGCGCGTGTTTCTGCTGGAAGAACTACCGCCATGGCATGCCAACCGCTTGAGCCGGCTCGTGAAGACGCCGAAGCTGCATCTGGGCGACACGGGGCTCGCCTGTGCGCTGCTCGGCGCCGACGCGAAAGCGCTCTGGGCGGACCGTGCACTATTCGGACAACTACTCGAGAC
>NZ_JBQACR010000428.1:0-256 GCF_051905455.1 Pelomicrobium sp. G1 | reverse complement strand
GGGATCTGCTCTCCGGCGTGTTGACTCAGTCTGCCCCCGGCGAGAACGGGATCTGGAACCTCAAAGCCTCCGAGGGCGCTTCCCTCATGGGGGGCGGGGGGCGGGATTGCCTCGAGGGCAATGGAGCGGCCGATTTCCTGGTCGTAACCCGAGTCGCCCAGGAGTAGGCCACCCGCGATCGAAGGATTCCCCAGAGGGCAGCCGCATGAGAACTCGATGCGCATAGTTGTTGGCGCTTGCCCTTGCGCTTACGGGT
>NZ_JBQACR010000427.1:0-257 GCF_051905455.1 Pelomicrobium sp. G1 | reverse complement strand
CTCGAGGAAGAACTTGAAGAGATCCGGGTCGCCGCCGGTCGCGCGGCCTTCGATCTCCCAGTCCGCGTAGCGGTAGTCGCCGCCGCGCTTGAGGCACTGGGCGAGAGTTTTGAGCCGCTCGCTGTAAGCGTCGAACTCTGATGCAAGCTCGGGACGGGCTTTCTGCAACTCGCGGATGCGGGCATCGAGCTCGCCGCCGGTGAAAGCGCGGATCAGAACATCCGCCCGGCCGTAAAACTCCTTGCGGTCGGGTTTGA
>NZ_JBQACR010000426.1:0-257 GCF_051905455.1 Pelomicrobium sp. G1 | reverse complement strand
AGGGCTCCCGCCACCAGCACGCTCAAGAGACCGCCCGTGAGGCTGGCGGCGATGATCCAGGCGAAAGGGGACATAAAAAGGGGCGCAGCGGCGAAACGGCGCATTATAGCCGTACCGAAGGTTCAATCGGTGAGCCAGACCAGCGCCGCCATGCGCCCGGTGACCCGATCCCGCCGGTAGGAGTAGAAGCGTTGCGGCTGGCTGAAGGTGCAGGCCTCTTCCCCGTAAACCGCCCGCACCCCGCAGCTGTCCAGGCG
>NZ_JBQACR010000425.1:0-257 GCF_051905455.1 Pelomicrobium sp. G1 | reverse complement strand
GTCTGGTATGTCGAGCGTGCGCTTCAGCGCACCGCATCCGGAGGTACTTTGCCGGCCCGCCGGTGCATTTCGCGTGGCTCAACGCACCCTACATTATCCTCATTTGACCGCCTCGCCCAGCGCCTGTTGCGCCAGGCGCGCTTTCACGGGCGGGAGGGCGTCCACCAGCCGCATCCCCGTGTTGCGCAGCCACCCGACGCCCCAGGCCCGGGCGCGGAAGAGGCTCGCGAGCCCGTCGGTGGCGAGCTGCATCAGGG
>NZ_JBQACR010000424.1:0-257 GCF_051905455.1 Pelomicrobium sp. G1 | reverse complement strand
TGCATGGCGCCTGGTCACATGTGCATAGCTTCCGATCGTTCGGGCGACAAGTCCCGGCGCGATCAGGTTCCGCCGGTCGGCCGGACGAACCAGCGGGCGATCCACCGATAGATGCCGCCGCCGATGAGCGCTCCGGCGACCGGGGCCAGAATGTAGACGGTGAACCAGCCGCCTCGAGGTCCGGGAATGGCGATCTCGCCCCAGCCGAGAAAGTACGCGACCATGCGGGGCCCGAAGTCCCGAGCCGGGTTCAGACC
>NZ_JBQACR010000423.1:0-257 GCF_051905455.1 Pelomicrobium sp. G1 | reverse complement strand
TCCCGGGCGACGCCATGAAGGTGTTGGTGACTGGGGCTGCGGGGCGCCTCGCCCGGGCGGTGCTGCCGGCCCGGTGCCGGCACGCCCGAGTGGAGGAAGTGCGGGGCATCGACTTGCGTCCCGCCCCCTTCGCCCATCCCAAGTTCCAATGCCGCCGGGTGGACCTGGGCGCGCCCGGCCTGGATCGATGGCTCGCCGGGGTAGATGCCTTGTTGCACCTCGCCTTCGTGGTCCTGCGGGGCCGCACGGCCTTGTCC
>NZ_JBQACR010000422.1:0-258 GCF_051905455.1 Pelomicrobium sp. G1 | reverse complement strand
CGACAACCCCAATAACTGGATAACCTCCAGTCGTCGGATGGTCCGGCCCAAAGACCAGAGGCACTCCCGAGGTAGGTACCTGGATCGCGCCTCGCATCACCGGCTCACTCGTTAACTCCCCGGTCACCGCTCTTTCCAGGGAAGGTCCTTCCAACCGCGTGCCCACTCGGTCGCTCGCCTGTGCGACTCGCCACGGTGTCTGCTCTAGGGAACGCCGCCCAGCATCGGTAAACCAATCGTCGCGAGGTCCCCATACCC
>NZ_JBQACR010000421.1:0-258 GCF_051905455.1 Pelomicrobium sp. G1 | reverse complement strand
CCTGAATGCTCCTGCCCGGGAACAAACATGGGGATTTGCCGTCTTTGAAACAAATTGACGGAGATTCCGAATGACTTCACCCAGGCTTCAGGGAAAGAACGCGATCATTACAGGGGCTGGAAGTGGGATTGGCGCACAGATAGCTCTGGCCTTCGCCAAGGAAGGAGCTCGCGTCTGTGTGGCAGACGTCAACGCATATAGCGCCGACGCAGTTGCACAAGAGATTAGATCTGTCGGGGGGACAGCGATTGGGATCCG
>NZ_JBQACR010000420.1:0-258 GCF_051905455.1 Pelomicrobium sp. G1 | reverse complement strand
AAACCGAACACGCCCAGACCGTGCGGCTCGCCTCCCTGGGCTTCATGCTGGCCGGGGTGTGCCACGAAATCAGCAATCCCCTGGCGGCGATCCACTCCATGCTCCAGATCCTTGAGTCCGACGCCCGGCGCGACCCCGCAGTGCTGCAGCAAGGCCTTGCCAGCATCTCGGCCAACGTGCGCCGCATCCTGGAGATCTCGCGCCAGCTCTCGGGCTTTTCCCGGGCTGCCACCGAGCCCCGGCGCCCTGTGGCGGTGG
>NZ_JBQACR010000041.1:725-1101 GCF_051905455.1 Pelomicrobium sp. G1 | reverse complement strand
CTGTTGACCAAGGCACGGTGCTCGTGCGCGCGCTGCTCGATTTCATGCGCCGAAAACGGGCTGTGTCCTTCGACTTCTATCAGTCGTTCCTCGATCCCAAGAAGACACCGTGGAGCTGGTTGACCGCCGAGCCCTACGGGCTTTCGATCGCGGAGCACGAGAGGGGCGCGGTCTTCTTCATGCTCGATCGGCCCCCGGCGCTGCGGAGCCGTTCGGTATCGGGATTCAAGTTCGAGCCGCTCGTCAAGGATACCGAGCGCGGAGCGACCGGCGGAATCGCCAGGCTCGTGTACGACAAGGCCGGCCTGGGCGCAACGATCGGCGAGGAGTGGGTCCGCCGCGTCGTAGATCTGCTGCGGGAGGAGCAGCATGAAAT
>NZ_JBQACR010000041.1:0-715 GCF_051905455.1 Pelomicrobium sp. G1 | reverse complement strand
AAGAGACCTTTGCAAATCGCGAGACGGGTCGTGCGCCTGGTGAAGGCCGGGAGCGGCTGGCGTTGCCGCAAGTGTTCGATCTGGAGACCGTATCGCGCCGAGGTTTGCCTTGCCTCGACTGGCTGTTCCGGACGAGGGGACGACATTGCGCCGAGCGCAGCCGATCCGGAAAACTACTATGTTCAGCTCTACACCGCTGATCGTCCGCGTCGGCTGCGGTCGCTCGAACACACTGCCCAAATAGATCAGGACACTCGGGCCAAGCGCGAGCAGGAGTTCAAACAAGGGAAGCTCGAGGTGCTCGTATGCAGCCCGACGTTGGAGCTCGGGGTAGATATCGGCTCGCTCTATAGCGTGCTGCTACGAAACGCTCCTCACGCACCAGCGAACTACGTTCAGCGCGCGGGCCGCGCTGGCCGCAGGCTCCGCATCGGATTTGTCACCACCTTCTGCGGCACGGGTCCGCACGATCGCCATTGCTTCGAGGAGCCAGCGTGGCTGGTGCGCGGAGAGTTCAGACCGCCGATCGTGCGCTTGACGAACGAGAAGATCGTTGCACGACATGTGCGATCTTTTGCGCTGGAAGAGCTGAACGAGGATTTCACGTGGGTCATGGGTGATCTTCTGGAAGATATCCAGAACCCGGCGGTCTTGAAGCAGGAGCGCTACGCACCGCTGCTCGAGAGCCTGCGCGTGCGCAATGCCGAGATCGGCG
>NZ_JBQACR010000419.1:0-258 GCF_051905455.1 Pelomicrobium sp. G1 | reverse complement strand
GTGTAGGGGCTGGTGCGGGGCTTGAAAGCGCCACCCCGCATCAGCCGGCAGCCGGCCTCGGCCACGCCTTTGGCCGCGAGCCGCATCTGCTCCGGCGTCTCCACCGAGCAAGGGCCGCCGATCACCTGGACCGCGCCGCCGCCGATGGGCACGCCCCTCGCTTGGATCACGGTGTCCTCCCGGTGCCACTCCCGGGCCACGATCTTGTAGGGTTTGAGCACGTGGATCGCCTGTTCGACGCCGGGCATGCTCTCGAAC
>NZ_JBQACR010000418.1:0-258 GCF_051905455.1 Pelomicrobium sp. G1 | reverse complement strand
CAGTTCAACGGATACTTGCCGTAGACGCCGTAGTCCTTCTGCGCCTCCAGCATGGCGAAGATGTTCTGGATCGGCACGTCGGCCATGATGTAATGGGAGGGCGAGAAGATATAGCCGCCGCCGACCGCCAGGTTCTTCATCACGTCGTGCACGCCTTTGCGCACGTCCTCCACCTGGCCCCGCGGCAGCAACCGCTGTACGTCGAGGCCACCGATTAGCGCGATGTCCTTGCCGTACTTGGCCTTAATCGCCGGCTGG
>NZ_JBQACR010000417.1:0-258 GCF_051905455.1 Pelomicrobium sp. G1 | reverse complement strand
CAATCCGCCTGCGCCTGGTCTCCGGGACCGGTGCCCATGCCGGTGGCGGCGCAGCCGCGATTCTTGCCTAACCGGTACAACGCGTTTGCCTTGTCCACACCCATCCCATTCTCCTTTGCGCGTTTTCGGGCAGTCCAGGGCGTTCCTGGCCGCGTGTTTATGCCTGGGGCAGGAAGCTTTTCGCGAGATTCTCCAGGACGCCCTTCACCCGATCGAAGTCGATCGTCTTATCGAGAAAATAGTCGGCGCCGGCTTCCA
>NZ_JBQACR010000416.1:0-258 GCF_051905455.1 Pelomicrobium sp. G1 | reverse complement strand
CCGTTACCGATCATCCGATTGTCCAGCTCCCGGATGGGGGTTACTTCCGCGGCGGTGCCGGTGAAAAACGCTTCGTCGGCGATGTACACCTCGTCCCGGGTGATGCGCTTCTCCACCACGGTGAGGCCCGCTTCCCGGGCGAGCTGGATTACCGTGTCCCGGGTGATGCCCTCCAGGGCGGAGGTGAGGTCTGGGGTGTAGAGCACGCCGTTGCGTACGATGAAGATGTTCTCCCACGAGCCCTCGGCCACGTAACCC
>NZ_JBQACR010000415.1:0-259 GCF_051905455.1 Pelomicrobium sp. G1 | reverse complement strand
AGGGGTATAAGAGACGGGAGTAGAGGAGGTCTAGTGGGGTAGGGGATGTGTAGAAGAGATAGAGAGGATGGTGGGGGAGAGCGAGGGCGAGTCCATGGTGAAGGGGGTGGCCGGCGGGGGGGTGGGGCGGGTGGTGGGTATGTGTGTTTAGAGGAGCGCGGAGCAGCTTGTGGCCGGTGCGAGCTCCATGGATATTCACGGGGCGAGCAATGGGGGTCAATAGGGAGTGAAAGGTCATGTTTGCCATCGTGGTTTACGG
>NZ_JBQACR010000414.1:0-259 GCF_051905455.1 Pelomicrobium sp. G1 | reverse complement strand
CCTATACCCGCTGCGACCGCGCCGGCATCGGTCGCGATCTGGACATGGTGTTCCATCTTTTTCCCCGGCTCCAGGAGCGGGAGAAGCAGCTCGGCGGCTCCCTGTCAGGCGGGGAGCAACAGATGCTGGCCATTGGCCGCGGGCTGATGGCGCACCCCCGGCTTCTGCTTCTGGACGAACCGTCCCTGGGCCTCGCCCCCCTCATCGTTCAGGACATTTTCGCCACACTGCGTCAGATCAACCGGGAGCAGGGGACGAC
>NZ_JBQACR010000413.1:0-259 GCF_051905455.1 Pelomicrobium sp. G1 | reverse complement strand
GGTTGAAACAACTCTTAGACCGTACACTGAACATCTGGCACATGCCAAATGCATCGAATTTTGTGTAGCATTCGCTCTCCAAGTCCATGTTTTACCAATCTTACCTCCAGGGCCATAGAGTTGAACTTCCACACACATCCGACCGATCAGCGGACATAAGTCCACATAGTAACTTCTATCGAGAAGATAATAGCTATTTCTAAAGCGCCATAGGATGGCTTTGGCAAGGTTGCAGTGCTTTGTCCAGTCATCCCTCGAC
>NZ_JBQACR010000412.1:0-259 GCF_051905455.1 Pelomicrobium sp. G1 | reverse complement strand
CCAATGGCTGGATCAGGCCACGCTGGACGTGGCCGACTGAATCGTTCGCCACGGGGGCCAGCTGCGCATCCTGGAGCCCCTGGTGAACGCCTTCGCCGCCCGAGCGAATCGCCTGCAGGCGCGGGAGGCCCTGGCAGCCCTGTTCGACGTCATGGGTCCCTTCATCGACCGGGTGGACCTGGCCATCCGGACCGACCCGGACCGTGCCGCGCCCGAGCACCCGTGGCGCATCCTGCTCTCCAACTACGCTATCGTGGCC
>NZ_JBQACR010000411.1:0-259 GCF_051905455.1 Pelomicrobium sp. G1 | reverse complement strand
CATGTAGCCCACCACGGCGCTCGAGTCGAGGCCGCCGGAGAGAAAAGCGCCGATGGGCACGTCGCTCACCATCTGCATACGCACCGACCGCTCCATCTGCTCGCGCACCGCGGCGACCCACTCGGCCTCCGACATTTCCCGGTCGATTTCCTCGGGAATGCGCCAGTAGCGGCGCTCTTCCAGGCGGCCGTTCTCGGCCACCAGCAACGTGGCGGGCGGGAGCTTGCGGATACCCTCGAACAGGCAGTGGGGCGCGGGC
>NZ_JBQACR010000410.1:0-260 GCF_051905455.1 Pelomicrobium sp. G1 | reverse complement strand
ACGTACATGTAGTTCCCGGCGAGGTCGGCGCAGAAAATGCCCACCGGTGAGATACGGGCCAGGGCGTGGAATCGCCGTTCGCTTTCCCGCAGGGCGCGCTCCGCCTGGACGCGCTCGGTGACATCGACCGCCATGCCGCCCACGTAGCCGGCGCCCTGGGCGTCCCGGAACGGAAACTTCACCACCAGCCAGTCGTGGGGCGTCCCGTCCGGTGTGGGCACCGCTTCGACGAACTGTCGCGGCCCCCCGCTGGCGAGAAC
>NZ_JBQACR010000040.1:0-1294 GCF_051905455.1 Pelomicrobium sp. G1 | reverse complement strand
ACCACGAACGGCTCTCTCCGCCAGCGCGTGTTGTGCGGAAGAATGTGGGGCAGAAAAACGAATTTTTAGAGGTTCCCGATAAACTCAAAACCTTTGTACGGGTCCGGTGAAGGGAAGGCGGCCATGTGGTGCATGATGGGGTTGGTGTCCCCGTAGTTCCATCCCGACAGCCATGCTAGCGTCTTGCCAGTCGCCAGATCGTGGGCTGCCACTGTCCCCGTGAACTTGCCTGGGGTCAAAAGGATGTATTTGCCGATCTGCGCGTAGAATTCATCGAGTTTGGAGACTTTGGCTGCGTGGACCTCTTTCATCAGCGCGGGCAGGGTCCCGGCAGGAAGAAGTGCACCGCCGGTGGCTCCGGCAACGGCGGCGCCGGCGCCCAAGCCGACGGTCTTGAGAAAGTTGCGTCGTTTCTGGCTAAGCCTGTACCTCATTTCCTTACCCTCCTCATCAGATGAGGATTCTTTAGACCTTTGGCACCCCCGCTGGTTTGTCTCTCATTCGATCCCCACTGGATGCCGGGAATGGAGTTTGCAAGCGTTATGCCCAATCCCTTCGATATTTTCCCGAACTCGCCGGCCTCTTTTAATCAATGTACAATCAAATACTTAAGTACATACGCCCGGCGAGAAGACGAAAGCCTCCTCGCTGGCTTTCGAGGCCTGCTTTTCGGAATGGAAAGGCGCTTTTCAGAATGGAAAGAGGTTAGGATGGCAAGCCGGAGGCCGCCTGGACGGATAAGCCCCGAACGATAAGCCCCGAACGAAACCCGCCCGCAGCCTTAATTGGCCGTCCCACAGACGGCATAAGGGCGATCGAGCCACGCCTTCTCGAAGGCCATTCCGGGCTGATCAGGCGGGCAGCTCGCTCTGGCGCTCATGGGCCGCCGCCGGGGACGGAACGCGACCGATCAGGGGTGACGTCGAATAACCGGCTCTTATTCGCTTATGCAAAATTCGTATTGACAGGATTCCGTGAAAAACTAATATTTAGGTCATAATCGGGGAAACCAGGAATCCTCTCACTAACACTCTTTCAAAAAACTAAAATTTCCTCATCATAGTTTCGTTCGGCCTACAGAGGAGGAGCGCATCATGCAACGCAAAATAAGTATCGTCGCTGCGGCGGGCTTGCTGTTGCTGGGACCGGGCACTGGTTTAGCCGCCGAAGACCTTCAGGCCCGCAGTTGGGCGGCGAGCTGCGCCGCCTGTCACGGCACCGAGGGGCGCGCGGTGGGCGGCATGCCGGCGCTGGCGGGGAAACCCAAGGAAGATCTTTACAAGGCGCTCAGAGC
>NZ_JBQACR010000409.1:0-260 GCF_051905455.1 Pelomicrobium sp. G1 | reverse complement strand
CTGTATGTCTGTAATAGATTTTGTCCTGTTCTTTGTTACCAGTCAATTCAATTTTACCTGCATTAAGAATAATTACATAATCACCAGTATCAACATGTGGTGTGTAAGTTGCTTTATATTTACCGCGCAGGATTGATGCAACTTCTGAAGACAGACGGCCGAGAGTCTCTCCTTCAGCATCAATAACATACCATTTGCGTTCAATGTTTGCTTCATTTGCCATAAATGTCTGACGCATTATTTTTCCTCCTGATTCACAC
>NZ_JBQACR010000408.1:0-260 GCF_051905455.1 Pelomicrobium sp. G1 | reverse complement strand
GTCCTGCCCATCGTCGCTGTCGGCGATCGGGTGATCAGCAAGGGACGCTACCCGAGCCGCGCCGAGCTCGCCAGGGAGCTGAGCCTTGACTCTTCCGTTGGGGTCACTGCCGCAGGTTGCGGCCGGACGGCGGGCAACAACGGCTGCTGCGGCTGAGTAGGCGCTATGGGATTTCTCGATCGGCCGACCCGCCATTTGTTCTTTACCGGCAAGGGGGGCGTTGGCAAGACGTCCACTTCATGCGCGGTAGCCGTGGGGCT
>NZ_JBQACR010000407.1:0-260 GCF_051905455.1 Pelomicrobium sp. G1 | reverse complement strand
TCGGCAGCGCGGCGGTGTTCGTAAGCGCGGCGAACGTGCCGGTGGTGTGGGCGTTGGTGCTGTTCGGCTGAAGCTCGGCGTCGGGTACGTACCGGAATCCATCCAGGGGGCGGATTTTCCGGGCCATTGTCGCGCTCGATCTCTCGGATGGTGCGCGAAGCGAAGCAAGCGCACCGAAGAAATAAATGAAACGCTTGCGCCAGTGGATGTAGGCCCCCTCGGTCCGGCGGCTGAAATGAAGCCGCCAGATGGCACCACGC
>NZ_JBQACR010000406.1:0-260 GCF_051905455.1 Pelomicrobium sp. G1 | reverse complement strand
GTCCCCCGCCGGGCTGGCGGGAACGGCGAGCCTCAGGGCGAGAACGCCGTCTTCGAAGGCGATGTGGGTCCGCAGCCCGGCCGCAAAGGAAGCGAGCAAAGGGACCGCCTCCGCCACCGCCCCGTCGTTTACCCGCTCGAGCGCCCGGACAAAGAGCCGGTCGAGGGACGCGTGGTGCCGGGTGAGGAGATCGATCGCGTCCTGGGGCGGGGCATCCTCCTTGAGCCCTACCTCGGCCCGCCAGGCCCCCCCTTCCGGGA
>NZ_JBQACR010000405.1:0-261 GCF_051905455.1 Pelomicrobium sp. G1 | reverse complement strand
GACGCCGCGCAGATGGTCCGTTCGGTGAAGACCGGCGAGATGGGGAGCGCCGGGGGGTTCGACTCGCCCGAGGCGGTGCGGGAGGCCTACCAGGCGGGCCGTATCACCCGCGAGGAGGCGATCCGCGAGCTCACCCGCTTCGGCTTCGAGGAGTAAGCCGTGCGGGCCGCGGACTTCCTGGAGGCAACAGAGCCCGCGCCGCGCAGCGCCGCGGCGTTTCTCGATGCCGCCCCGGATCAGGTCGCCAGAGCGCCCCTTTCC
>NZ_JBQACR010000404.1:0-261 GCF_051905455.1 Pelomicrobium sp. G1 | reverse complement strand
CGGCATTTCAGCAAGCACACACAATCTCTGCCATCCCATTTGCGCCTCGTTTCATTCCTTCACGGTTGTTCAAAAGGGATAATGCGACCCGATATCGAGCTGCCTGGTATCCAGGCGGACGGTGCGGCTTAAGAACCTGGCCGGTCCAGCTTCATTCCCCAACCGGATCCGATCTTCGTATTTCCCGACCGCAAACAGACTGGTTTGCCCAGACTCGAAGTGGGAGTTAACGCCGTCGAGTTGAGTGCGATAGATGGTCAC
>NZ_JBQACR010000403.1:0-261 GCF_051905455.1 Pelomicrobium sp. G1 | reverse complement strand
GCCCGTAGAGCTCCCGGCCTTTCTCGAAAATGGCGGTCTCGGGGGAATTCAGGTACTTGGGTTCACCTTCGCCGATCAGGCGGCCTCCGAACCCCACGATCCGGCCCCGGCCGTCGGCGATGGGGAACATGATTCGGTTCCGGAAGCGGTCATAGCGCCGGCCGCCTTCCCCCCGCAGTACCAAACCGGCTTTGTCCAGCCATGCCGAGCCATAATCATCGAAGCATCCCGCCAGGGCCGGCCAATCGGCCGGGGCGTAAC
>NZ_JBQACR010000402.1:0-261 GCF_051905455.1 Pelomicrobium sp. G1 | reverse complement strand
CCACACCGGCTCCACCAGCATGTTGGCGAAGCGCAAAACGAACAGGTTCTGCACCGTCTCCTTGCCCAGGTAATGGTCGATACGGTAGATCTGCCCCTCGTCGAAGTGGCGGTGCAGCAGGGCATTCAATCGGCGCGCGCTGTCCAGATCCTCGCCGAAGGGCTTCTCCACCACGATGCGGTGCCTGCCGTGGGAACGGTTGATGCCGGCGCGGTTCAGGTTCTCGATCACAGTGGCGAAATCCTGAGGCCGGATGGCGAG
>NZ_JBQACR010000401.1:0-261 GCF_051905455.1 Pelomicrobium sp. G1 | reverse complement strand
GCCCCATGATGAGCGCCGCCATCGTCTGGTTCCGCCAGGATCTGCGCCTGGCCGACAACCCGGCCCTCGCCCGGGCCCTAGCCCGCTGCGAGCGCATTGTGCCCGTCTACATCCACGCTCCGGAGGAATCTGAGCCGTGGGCCCCTGGGGCCGCCTCCCGCTGGTGGCTGCACCATGCCCTTGCTGCCCTGGACGTTGCCTTGCGGACGCGGGGCTCCCGCTTGATCCTGCGCCGCGGCCCGAGCTTGGAAGCCCTGGAGC
>NZ_JBQACR010000400.1:0-261 GCF_051905455.1 Pelomicrobium sp. G1 | reverse complement strand
CAACCCTCGATGAACCCCCACCTCGAGCGCCTGCAGCCCTATCCGTTCCAGAAACTCCAGCTTCTGCTCCAGGGGGCAAGCCCCAACCCCGCCTTCAGGGCCATCGATCTGTCCATCGGCGAGCCGAAGCACGCGACGCCGCCCTTCATTTTGGAGGCGCTGGCGCAGGCCCTTTCCTCCCTCGCCCGCTATCCCACCACCGCCGGCCAGCCCGCTTTGCGCCTGGCCCTGGCCGACTGGATCGCCCGGCGCTACGCCCTG